>JBDUBG010000021.1:0-4079 GCA_040004215.1 Pseudolysinimonas sp.
CGGTCGGCAACGGCGCCCAGGCGATCTCCGCCGTGCTCGAGGAGGAGCCCGACCTCATCATTCTCGACGTCATGCTGCCCGACATGAACGGGTTCGGTGTGACCAAGCGACTGCGGGCATCCGGCTACACGGCGCCCATCCTCTTCCTCACCGCCAAAGACGACACCGAAGACAAGATCACCGGGCTCACCGTCGGCGGCGACGACTACGTCACCAAGCCCTTCAGCCTCGACGAGATCGTCGCCCGCATCAAGGCGATCCTGCGCCGCACGATGCACGATGAAGAAGACGCCGTCATCCGGGCGGGCGAACTCACCATGGACCAGGACACCCACGAGGTCACCGTCGGCGCCGAGTCGGTCGAACTCAGCCCGACCGAGTTCAAGCTGCTGCGCTACCTGATGCTCAATCCGAACCGGGTGCTCAGCAAGGCGCAGATTCTCGATCATGTCTGGGAATACGACTTCAACGGTGACGCGGGTATCGTCGAGAGCTACATTTCGTACCTGCGCCGCAAGCTCGACCAGCACTCGACAGAGCCGATGATCCAGACCAAGCGCGGATTCGGATACATGCTCAAGGCCGCCAAGGTCTGATCCTCGACGGTGTGAGTGGCACCGCCAGACGCGACCCGCGACACCCGAAAGGCTTCTCTGTGGCGACAGCACGCGCGACAAACGTGCGCGGCTCGTTCGACCGCTGGTGGAACGGGATCTCGCTGCGTGCCAAGATCACCGGCGTGACGGTGCTGCTGCTCACCTTCGGGCTCGCAGTGGCCGGGGCCGGCACCGTCAGCGTGCTGCGCGGCTACCTGATGGACCAGACCGACTCCAAGGTCGACAGCCTCTATACCAGCGCGGGCAACCTTCCGCTCTCGAGCGTCGCGGACTGCTCAGTGACGTACTCACCGAACGGCACGCTGTTCGCCGTGCTGCGCTCGAACGGCAGCCCCGTGTGCTCCAACGTGCCGACGAGCAGGACGCAGCCCGAAACGTCTCAACTCACGCTGGCGTGGGCGACGTCCGTCGACGCACAGGCACAGGGCACGACGCTGCCCAAGACGACCATCGCTGACAAGAGCGGAAGGTCGCACTGGCGCGTGGTCGCCTTCCCTTTCCAAATGAGTGACGATTCAAACTTCGTGGTGATCGTCGTCGGCCAGAGCATCGACGACGTCGACTCGACGGTGTCTCGGTTCATGCTGATCTTCTTCGGCTTCGCGCTCGCGGTGGTCGTATTCGGCGCCGCGACGACGCAGTTGCTCGTGACGAGCACCTTCTCTCCGCTGCGGGACGTGGAGGCCACCGCCGCACGCTTCGCAGCCGGCGACTACAGCCAGCGACTCGGGGGCGCGACACCGAACACCGAGGTCGGACGGCTCAACCGATCCCTGAACACCATGCTCGCGCGGATCGACCGGGCCTTCGCCGACCGCCAGAGAACCGTCGAGCAGATGCGTCGTTTTGTCGGCGACGCCAGCCACGAACTGCGCACCCCCTTGGTCTCACTGCGCGGCTACGCCGAGCTGTACCGGATGGGCGCCATCACGAGCCCCGATGACGTCGCCCAGGCGATGGACCGGATCGAGCGAGAGGCGATCCGGATGGGCGGGCTCGTCGAAGACCTGCTCGAACTTGCGCGCCTCGACGAGGCCAAGCCACTGCGGCTCGAGCCGGTCGACCTGCTGCCGATCGCCCAGGATGCCGCGCTTGACACCACCGTGTCGAACCCGCAGCGGAGCATCACGGTCGTGGTGCCGGAATCGCTCGATGTGCCCGAGACAGAACCGCAACCGCGTGAGACGGCCGCGCCACCACTCGGTGCGCTGACTTCGAGCGGAGCCACCATCACCGGCCCGATCACCTTCGCCGGCGCGACTCTCGCGCGACTGCGCCGTCGACGCCCCCGAGAAGCAATGACGCCCATCCCTGCGTCAGTGCCCATCCCCGATGTGGGCCCGATCGTGCTGGCCGAGGGCGACAAGATTCGGCAGGTGATCACCAACTTGATCGGCAACGCCATGCGGTTCACCCCGCCAGACAGCCCGATCGAGCTCTACGTTGAGGTCGATCGGGTCGGCGGCTTCGGCCAAATCTCGGTTGTCGACCACGGTGAGGGAATCCCGCCACAGCTGCGCGAGAAGATCTTCCAACGCTTCTGGCGCGCCGACACCTCTCGCACCCGCGACACCGGGGGCAGCGGTCTCGGGTTGGCGATCGTCGCGGGCATCGTGGCCAACCACCACGGACACGTCGAGGTCATCGAGACGCCAGGCGGCGGCGCGACCTTCCGGGTCAGCTTGCCTCTCTTCCACCCCGAGTCGACCGAGACCGATTTGTCCACGGATGCCGTGGACCCCGCCCCCGGAGCACCCGCCGGCTCCTAACCTCGCCGCTATGACGAGATATCAGGTAGACAGTGAAGCGGTCGCCGCGGCGACCGGCAACGTACGCGCGGCAGTAAGCCGCATTCAGGCGGAGGTGAGCGGCCTGCACGGGCAACTCGCGAACCTGCAATCCTCATGGACCGGCCCAGCCGCCACCGCCTTCCAAGGAGTTGTCGGCGACTGGAAGGCCACCCAGCAGCGCGTCGAGCAGAGCCTCGCCGAGATCAACGCCGCACTCAGCCAAGCCGGACAGATGTATGCCGAGGCCGAGCAGCAGAACGCGCGGTTGTTTACGAGGTGATCACACTGCGCATCCCAAAATGGTACCGTTCTGGGATGAGCACCCAGATCGCGGTCCGACTTCCTGATGAGCTCGTCGAGTTCGTCGACGAACTAGTTTCTTCGGGGCGATTCGAGAGCCGGGCCGCGGTCGTCACCCGCGAGCTCCGTCGGCTTCAGCGACGGCTGATTGCCGAGCGGGATGCCGAGATCTACCGAACAGAGGGTGACGATCCCGAAATGGTCGCAATCGCCGAATACACGTCCCAGCACCCCGTACCTTTGGACGACTGATGCGAGCGATCCACCTTGCTCAGTTGGACAAGCTGAGGCCCGCTGTGATCCTCACGCGAGAAGTCGCCCGACCGCACTTGGGTCGGGTGACCGTGGTCCCGATCACCTCGCGGATCCGAGGAATCTCCACCGAAATCCGATTGGGTCGCGACAACGGGCTCGACCACGATTCGGTCGCCAACTGCGACGGGATCGCCACCATTCCCGTCTCGGGACTCGGGGCCCAGATCGGCTTCCTCCTGGACAGCCAAGAAGAAGCCCTGACCGCGGCGATCCATGCCGCCTTCGATCTCGAGGGCGACAGCTAGCCCAGTACGATCGCCGCATGAGCAGCAGACGACCCGGCGCACGAATCGTCGCCACGCTCATCGACGTGGCCTGCATGCTGCCGTGGATCGCCGTCGTAGCGGCCGCCGGAGCCGTGCTCTGGGTGACTGGCGTGACCCACGATGTCGACGCGCTGATCGGCAACGTGATCGGATTCCTCACGCTGATCGTGCCGATCACCCTGGCCGCAGCCGGTTTCGACGGCACAGCTCGTCACGCAACGCCAGGCAAGCGGGTGTTTCGGCTGAATGTCGAGTCGGTCAACGGCGGCCCGGGATTCGCTCGTGCTCTGCTCCGCAACGCGATCAAGTACGCCCTCCCGTGGGAGCTCGGTCACACCGCCGTGTTTGCCCTGTTCGGGTCGACAGCGACCCCGCCGCCGTGGGTGATTGTCGCGCTCGTCGCCGCCTATGCGGTCCCGCTGGTCTCGCTGGGGCTCCTGCTGGCCACCGGAAGGCCGCTGCACGACCGGGTTGCGCGCACGGCCGTCGTGGCGGCTGCGGCATCCTGACATGACGAAGCGGGCGGCTCCCGCTATGGGAACCGCCCGCTTTTCGTGGTGTGTTCGACGGACAGGGTCTCGATACGCGTCGCCTGCGGCGGCGCTACTCGACCTTGACCCTTCGGTTGATGCCGCTAGGCGGCGTCAACCTTCGGGTCAAAAATCCATTCCGCCACTCGGGTCACCCGACGGGGCGGCGTTGCGCTCCGGCTTGTCGGCGACAACGGCCTCGGTGGTGAGGAACAACGCGGCGATCGACGCCGCGTTGAGCAGCGCTGAGCGGGTGACCTT
>JBDUBG010000102.1:0-4047 GCA_040004215.1 Pseudolysinimonas sp.
GGCCCTGGATTCGATGGCGAGCCGGTCGAGCATCCCGGTGAAATTCGTCGCCGAGGTGCCCGAAGGCACCGCTCTGCCGGCGGAGCTGGAACGTAACGCCTACTTTCTCGCGGCCGAAGCGCTGACCAACGCCGAAAAGCACTCAGGTGCGAAGAACGTCACCTTGCGAGTCTGGTTGCGGCAGGACGCGGCTGCGGGCCAGAACTGGCTCGACCTGACGGTCTGGGATGACGGGGTCGGCGGAGCCGCCACGACACCGGGCCACGGGATCGCCGGGCTGGAGGAGCGGGTGCACGGGTTGGGCGGCATCCTCACGGTGAGTAGTCCGGACGGCGGGCCGACGGTCGTGACCGCGGAGTTGCCGTTCGGCTCGACGCCCGCCTCAGCGTCCGCGGAGACCCAGACTCCGCTCACGACGAGAAAGCCGCGCTCCTAGCGAACCCCTCGCTGCGAGCGGCTCGCCGCGGGCGGGGGTCAGCGCCGCGACCTACTGCGCGCGGGAAGCCGTTGCCATCGCGCGTCGGTACGTCGGGTTCTTCGGCGTCAGCGTGATGGGCTCGTGGTGAAGCAGGTCGCCGGGTGGCGGCAGGAGCTGGTACTGGGTTGCGGTGCGCCTGATGCGCCAGCCGTTGTTGTGCACCAGCAGGTGATGATGGCGGCACAGGAGTACGCCGTCTTCGACGTCGGTTGAGCCGTTGTCTCGGTGCCACTCGTCGATGTGATGAGCTTCTGTCCACGAGGGCGGACGTTCGCAGTCGGAAGCGGCGCATCCACCCCAGATTGCCGCCTGAATGAGCTTCTGCTTCTCGGTGAACGTGCGTTTGCGCCGGCTGAGGCGCAACGCGGTTCCGTCGTCATCGAACTCGATCGCGATTGCGCCCGCCGAACACGAAATCCGTTCGGCGGTCTGAATCGAGACCGCAGCAGTCTGCCCCTCAAGGTGGGCGGCTCCGGCGCCTCTTCGAAGGTCGGACGCGGTCACGTGCACCCGCACGGCGGGCTGACGCACACCGAAGACACGGCCGGAGTCAGCGGACGCAGCGATGCGCACCATCTCGACCAGGGCATCCAGTGCGAGCTGCTCAGTGGTGCGCTCATCGCGCACGATCGCCTCGGCACGGGCGACGGCCTCCGAGTCGATGAACCGGGGGCCGCCCCGCCGCGGCGAGGTGACGGCATCGACGGCGTCGGTGACGAGGGCGGCTGATTCGGGGTCGAGGAGCCCGATCAGCTTCGTCATCCCGTCGGATTGCGGGATCAGTCGCAGGAACCGTTTCGAGTGCAGGTGTGCTTCCCGGTCGACCACGCCGACTTCGTCGAGTTCGTCGCGCAGTTCTCGGGCGTGGCTGGCGACTTTCTCCGGTGGGAGGTCGGAGGCCACCTTCAGCAGGGCGTGGGCGGCATCCGCCAGATCATCGGCGGCAACGGAGGAAGAGGGCAACCCCAGTCCGGTCTGGATCGCGGCAGCGGCCCCCACCGACACCTCACCAGCGGCAACCTGCTTGGCAACTTCACCCAGCCAGGGCGCGGGCGCATTCAGCATGGTGCCCACGGTGGTGATCGCACGGGCTTCAACCCCAGTGGTTCCGGTCAGTTTTGACACCAGAGCCTCCGCGGTGCGTGCTCCCGAGCGTTGCGCCAACCCGTCATAGCCGAGCTCAACAGTGGAGCGGGCGGCCACCACACCTGCCAGGGTGGCGAGGCCGGCATCCACCACTCGTCGGGTCCGCGCCCACGCGCGCACCGTGGCGATGAGTTCTAGGTCGGTGGCGCCTTCGATGCCCGACAGGTCAGGAACCTGAAGATGCATGAGCAGGGCGGTGGGCATGACTACATTCTCCCACGACGGGAACATAGATACTAGTAGCACTACCATATCTGTGCATAAAATTCGAACAAAGATCTTGTGAAGGAACAAGCAAAGAACGCCCAATCGCTGAAGCTCACAACCAACCCTGGCCCCACGCCCTCGTCTACCTGACCGCCCCACTCTCTTAGGCTGTCCAACATGACGGGCAAACGCGTAGTGGTCGCCGACGACTCGGTGTTGCTTCGTGAAGGCCTGGTGCGTGTGCTGACCGAGGCCGGCCATGAGGTGGTCGGCGCGTACGGCGACGCCGATGCGCTGCTAGCAGGGGTGACAACCCTCGCGCCCGACCTGGCCGTGCTCGACGTGCGCATGCCTCCCACCTTTCGCGACGAGGGCGTGCGCGCCGCGATCGCGTTGCGTGCGTTGCTGCCGGCCACCGGCATCCTGCTGCTGTCGCAATATGTCGAGGTGGCATACGCGCAGGAACTGCTTGGCGCGGGCACCGGGGGAGTCGGCTACCTGCTGAAAGACCGGGTCGCCTCGCTCGCCGACCTCACCGATGCTCTCGACCGGATCGCGGCCGGCGGCACCGTGCTCGACCCCGAGGTGGTGGCGCAGCTGATCGGTCGGCGGCACGACCCGCTGGCCACCGTGACCCCGCGCGAGCGCGAGGTGTTGCAGCTCATGGCGGAGGGGCGCACCAACGCAGCGATTGCCGGCCAGCTCTTCATCGGCGTGGGAGCCGTCGAGAAGAACGTCACGTCGATCTTCGGCAAGCTCGGGCTCGAAGACTCCGGCGAAGACCACCGCCGCGTTCTCGCCGTTTTGGCCTGGTTGCAGCGCTGATCACGGGCTATCGTCGAAGCATGGCCGAGCCAGATGTGGATGCTGCCGATAACGCCGACGAAGAAGCCGAAGAGTTCGATATCGACGTGCTCGAGAACGAGTTCTTCGATCTGTACATGAGCCCTGACGATCAGCAGCTGTCTGATCCAGACGCTGACGACGAAGACGCAGTGCCGGTTACCGAGCACTCGAGCCTGGATGCCGTGCGCACCGCCTTCGAAGACCGCCTCACCGAGGCGCAGCTGGAGGAGCTTGCCGAAGACCTCGATCTGACCTCGCCCACCTGGATGAGCATCGAGGAGTACCGCGCGGCCAACACCGATGTTGAGCTCGATGACTCGTTCGGCGATTTCGACGAAGGCGAAGACGGAGAAGACGACTAGCTCGTCAGGCCGTCGCGGGACAATGCAGCCGCGTGGGCGTACTCCAGTCGGCAGTGCGCTCGATCTGGTGGGCCGACATCGGTTCGCGACACAGCGGGCAGAGCGAGACGAGGGATGCGGCATCCTGCACTCGTTCGCCCCGCGGACCGGGTCCGAGCGGCGGCGGTCCGATGTAGGGGAACAGGGTGCGATTGAGGCGGTCCCACCATTTCGTCCGTTCGCTCACAATTACCGAGTGTACTAACTATTAGGGCACTATGCTTGTCACGTGCCTGCTGCCACTGTCACGGCCCCTGCCGACCTGCTCGCGCTCGACCGCCAGGTCTGCTTTGCACTGGTCACCACCGCACGCCGAGTGGTCAGCGTCTACGGGCCGGTGCTCGAGCCGCTCGGCCTGACGCATCCGCAGTACCTCGTGATGCTCGCTCTGTGGCAGAGCAGCCCGCGCCGCGTTCGTGAGCTCGCCGACGCGCTCTACCTCGAGCCCGCAACGCTGAGCCCGCTGCTCAAGCGTCTCGAGTCGGCGGGACTGATCGAGCGTCGGCGCGATCCGGATGACGACCGTGCCTTGGCGGTGTCGCTCACGCCAGACGGGATCGCGTTGCGTGAACGAGCCACGGCGGTGCCGGGGCAGGTCATGGAGCGCCTCGGAGTCGGCGTTGCCGATGTCGAGCGCATGCGCGACGCGCTCAATGGAATCCTGGCGGCGACAGAGCGGCGCTCGAGCGACTAGAGCGGCAACCAGAGAGGGGCACGTGGCGGCACCCGGTCGGTGGATCAGGATTCCGAAGACACCGCCACGCTCATTGCGCGACGGTAACCAACCGTCTTTCGCAGACTAGGCGTCGCTGTTGCCTGCCTGTGGATCCGTGCAGCGATTCACAAGTGGCTCGCTAACTCACGTCAGCCGTTCGGACCGCCGGAAGGTCCGTGCTGTCGCACCCACCGCTCGTGCGCCGCCTTCGCGGCACCACGCAGCGTCGTGTAGTAGCCGACGAGCCGGCGATC
>JBDUBG010000380.1:0-4031 GCA_040004215.1 Pseudolysinimonas sp.
TCGCGCGCGGCGGCCAGGTGGTCGCCACGCTGCAGCAGTCGATCGTGCGTGGCCTCGACGCCGGTGGCGTCGACCTCATCGGGGGCGGGGTCGACCCGTCGAGGCACCTGGTCATCCCGGGTGTCCGCGTGATTGAGGCTGTCGGGGTGAGAAAGGCGCTTGCGCTGCCTGACTGGGATGACGTGGTGGCCGCGGTGCGCGTCGCAGTGCCGGGTGGCAAGGCAGCCAAGGTGCAGGTCAATCTCGTGCCAGAAGGTGCCCAGCTCGGCGGCCTCTCGTTCGAGGTCGATGTCAGCTCCGGGCAGGTGAGTGAACTGGCTCTCGACTCGGCGGCCAACACCGATACGGGCAAGGTGGCCATTCCCGATGGGATGTACACGGTGGTGATCGATTCCGACCAGCCGGTGGTGGCGGCAGTACGGGTGTCGACGGCTTCCGACCCGAACGCTGCAGCAGGGGGCACCGGCGCTTCTGACAGCGACACGGTGGCTCCGCCGTCCGACTTCGCATGGTTCGCCCCGTCGCCGGTGCTCAGCAGTGACACAGCAGTATCGATCGCAGCGGGCCCAGCGCCGATGCTGTCCGCGATGAACCCCACGAGCGCGGCAATCACCCTGACGCTGGATGCCCAGGCCGGCGGCGGGAGTCTTTCGCTGGTCGTGCCAGCTGGTGGCTCGGCGTCGATTGCGGTCGACCCGGGGACCAGCTACCTGTTGAAGAACGCGACGGGCCTGGTGGCCGCCGTGTCATATGGCGGCGATGCGCGCCTGGGGCACTACGGGATCGCCTCGCCGGGACCCGTCTCGGCCCCGATCGTCATCCGCCCCTGAGCCTGCTCAGAAGTGGCGGTATCGCTCGGGGGCGATGTCCCATGGATCCTTGCCGAGCAGCTCGGCGACCGCGCGGAACACACAACTCTCGATGAACGATCGCTTGTGCCATGCGTCGTCTTTATGTAGATGCGCGAGGCGCTCGATCGGCAGCCGGTAGAGCACAACTCGACGCTCGCGGGCACTGACGCGCCAGCGGTCGACCCCGGCGGGTCCCGGTTCGCCGCCGGGCACGCCGGCGACCTCAAAATGCACGCCCGAGAGCTCGTCAGGCCATTCGTCTTGCACGTATTCGACAGCGGAGGCGACACACGAGTCGAAGAAGTCGACGCGGGTGCGGATCGGTTCGAGAACCGGCCCGGTGACCGCCGATCGGATGCCACGGCCATGCCGGTCGCGCCGCCCCGAGCGGGCGAACACGCGTCGGGTCGAGGCGGTCATGACGCCATCTTAGGTGCCTCATCTCCGTGCTGTCCGGCCCGCAGCGCGTGGCAGCAAGACGGTGTCCTGCCCCGGCGGTACGGTAACCACATGCCCGGTCGTCCCTGCAGCAAGGTCGCCTGCGACGCGGACGCGATCGCGACACTGACCTATGACTACGCTGACGCGATGGCAGTGCTCGGCCCGCTCAGCATCCGTCACGAACCGCACAGTTACGACCTCTGCGAACGGCACGCCGAGCGTCTCTCGGCTCCTCTGGGCTGGCAGGTCGTTCGGCACGTCGTGATGGACCAGCTCGGCGCGTAGCCCGCAGGACCAACCATCACAGAAAGGCCCGCGTGACGGATCAACGCGGGCCTCTCGATGTTTCGTTCGACTGACTAATCGATGACGTGTCCCGCGAGGTCTTCCGCCTCGTGATCGGGGTTCTCTAGCGTGGAGGCCTGTGCGTCAGCGATCGCCCGCTCGGCTTTCAGGTCGAGTCCGCGGGTGAACAGCCAGTACAGGATGGCGGCAACCGGCAGCCCGATAAACAGAGAGATGTCGATCCCGTTCATGGCGTTCGAGATCGGTCCGACGAAGAAGCCGGCGACATGGAAGAACGGGATCATGGCGACGAAGCCGACGGCGTATGCAGTGATGCCCTGCCATCCCCACCGGCGGTAGATGCCCCGCGGTTTGAAGATCTCGGCGATCGCGTAGTGACCCTTGCGAACGATGAAGTAGTCGGTCAGGTTCACGGCTGTCCACGGGATGAAGAAGTACAGCACCAGCGTCAGGAAGCCCGCGAAGAACTCTTCGAAACTTCCCGTGATGAAGATCGCCAGCACACCCGAGATCGCGGCCGTGATCACCACGGTGACGACACGGATGCTCAAAGTCGCCTTCACCTTCTTGAAGCTATCGATGGAAGAAATCAGGGTGAGCGAGCCGCCGTAGACATTCAGCACGAGAACCGCGATCAAGCCGAACGTGAACACGATGAGGGCGATGGTGCCGAATCCAGGGAACAGATCTTCTGAGACCTTGAAGATCCCGGCGACCGGATCGCCTGGATCGAATCCCCTGAGCGAGCCAGCCAGGTAGGCGCCGAGGAACATGATCCACGCGCCGCCTATTGCGCTGCCCCAGAAGGTCCAACGAAAAGTCGTGCTGGTCTTGGTGTCTGACGGCAGGTAGCGGGAGTAGTCGGACACGTAGATGGCCCACGAGATCTGATAACCCGCCGCGACGCCGAGTTGTGCAAAGAAGGGGACAGCCGAGAAGTGACCGAGGTCGAACGCACCCGCGGGAATCGCCAGGTGAACCAGTGCCGAGATCGTGACCAGGGCCATGACCGCGACCGTCAGATAGACGAGGTACCGCTCCATTCGATGGATCAGGTCGTAGCCAAACAAGGCAATCACGGCGCCGACGATGGTGATGATGATCATCCATACCGGGTTGAAGCTCGCGGGTGTGTGCACGGCGCTGCCGAGCGACTCACCGGCCAGAGCCGTGTTGAACACGTTGAATCCGGCGTACTGCAGGAACGCGAACAGCCAGACTAGAAGGGCGCCGATGTAGCCGAACTGCGGGCGCGACTGCACCATCTGCGGCAGGCCAAGTTTTGGGCCCTGCGACGAGTGCGCCGCCATGAAAATGGTGCCGATGATGAGGCCTATGACGATCGCAATCATCGACCAGATGAGATTTCCGCCCAGGGCGAAGCTGGTGGTCCCCACCGCAAGAGTTGCGAGTTGGGCGTTGCTCATAAACCACAGCGGCCCAATGTGCCAGACCTTGCCGTGACGCTCACTCTTGGGCACGTAGTCGATGGATCGAACTTCGAGACCGCCGGGGCGGCGCTCCGATTTGGTGGTAGTCAACAATCTTCTCCTTTGAAAAATTGTGCGCCGATGTGTAGCGCCAGCCCCAATGTACTTGCAAGTTGAAACGATAATCGCGCGCGCGCTCGCGAACCTCAGCGCGCGCCGCCGCCGGCCGCGACCTGCGACAATGGGAGCATGCCTGACACCGCCCAAACCACCCTGCCGTTCAAGGTTGCTGACCTCTCGCTCGCCGAAGCGGGTCGTCATCAGCTGCGACTTGCCGAGCATGAGATGCCCGGCCTGATGTCGCTGCGCGCCGAGTTCGGCCCCAGCCAGCCCCTCAAGGGCGCCCGGATCGCCGGTTCGCTTCACATGACTGTGCAGACCGCGGTGCTGATCGAGACCCTCGTCGCGCTCGGAGCGGATGTGCGCTGGGCCAGTTGCAACATCTTCTCCACCCAGGATGACGCGGCCGCCGCCGTCGCGGTCGGCCCGAGTGGCACGGTCGACGCGCCCGCCGGGGTGCCGGTCTTCGCCTGGAAGGGCGAGACCCTCGAGGAGTACTGGTGGTGCACCGAGCAGATCTTCGACTGGAGCTCTGCCGCCGGCTACGAGGGAGACTTCGACGGCCCGAACCTGATCCTCGACGACGGCGGAGACGCCACCATGCTCGTCCACACCGGGCGCCAGTACGAGCTGGCCGGCTCTGTGCCCGCCACGGAACCCGATGCAAGCCACGAGTGGAGTGTCGTCCTCGATGTGCTGCGCCGTTCGCTCGGCAGCAGTTCCGACCGCTGGACCAAGGTTGCGGCCGGCATCATGGGCGTGACAGAAGAGACCACCACCGGCGTGCACCGGCTCTACGAGTTGGCGCAGCGCAACGAGTTGCTGTTCCCGGCGATCAATGTCAACGACTCGGTGACGAAGTCGAAGTTCGACAACGTGTACG
>JBDUBG010000364.1:0-4027 GCA_040004215.1 Pseudolysinimonas sp.
CCCCCCCACGACTGGGTGGTGCGCGTGTTCGAACCGGTGATCCGCGCGATCCCCAAAGAGCTGCGCCTCAAGCTCGAACCCGCTGAGGTCTTTCACCAGTTGCTGGAGCACCGCTGGTACCGCTCGCAGAACGAGGGGCGCGACATCCCGCTCGCCGAGGCCCTCAGCAGCTACATCGACACGGTGCTGCGTCACCGTCGAGACGAGATGACGGTTGTCGCGCCGCTCACCGGCTCGATCACTCTGCCGATCGATGTGATCGAGGCCGACGGCGATGAGGCGGCAGCTGATGACGTCGAGGACTGGCGGTCAAAGGTGTGAGCGGGCGGCATCGGCGGGTCACCACGACCGCAGGGCCACTTGGACGTCTCGGCGGCGCCGTCGGCGCGCATCCCGCGATCGCGATCGCCGTCTGGGCGGTGCTGGTGGCGATCGCGGTGGCCACAGCTCTGGCCGGAGCCGGCGGCCAGAACCTGTTCGACCGCCTCAAGAGTGGCGCGCCGAGCGTCAGCGGTGAAGCCAGCCGCGCCGACGACGTGCTCGCCGGACACGGGCCGGCCACCGAATCGGTGACCCTTCTCGTGCACGGAGTATCACTTGACGATCCTGATCTGCTGCTCTGGGCGAACCAATTGGGTGCGTCACTTGGCGACCTCCCCCACACCGCATATGTCGACCCGCTCGCGCTGCCGACCCTGCCCAGTGGTGACCACCTGCCTGCACTCGCCAACACCTTCTCATCCGACGACCGCGGTGTGCTGCTGACGGCGACGATCTCGGCGATCGGCGCCGGCGACCCGGATGCCACCACGGTCGACCGTGCCGTCACCGAGATGCGCCGTTCGGCCTCGCAACTGCGCTCCGAGTTTCCCGGATCGACGGCACTGGTCGGCGGCGGCTCCCTGCTGGTGGATTCGATCGTGAAGATCTCGGCGAGCGATCTGGAGCGCGGCGAAGCGGTAGCACTGCCGATCGCCCTCGTGGTCATGCTGCTGGTCTTCGGGGGATTCATCGCCGCTGGCATCCCCTTGATCGGCGCGATCGTGTCGATCGTTGGCGCACTCGGCACCCTCTTCGGCATCACCTATCTCACCGACATCGACACCACGGTCATCAACGTGGTGACTGCCGTCGGGCTCGGGTTGTCGATCGATTACGGGCTGCTGGTCGTGAGCCGGTTTCGTGAGGAGTACCGCTCGGCCCTGAATGCCATGGGGGAACCGTGGCACCTGAGCGCCGAAGATCGCCGCGGCATCCGGCTGGTGGCGATCCGTCGCACAGCAGACCGGGCCGGCCGCACCGTGCTGTTCTCGGGAGTCACCTTCGCCATCGCGTCAGCCGGCCTGCTGATCTTCCAACCCAGGATCGTGCGTGCCATTGGCATCGGCGCCCTCTCAGTGACCGCGATTGCGATCCTGACCGCGCTGACCCTGGTTCCGGCGCTGCTCTCGCTCACCGGCGACCGGCTGCTGAAGCCCGGCGCCCTGACGCACCTGCCTGGCGTCGGGCGGGTGATCAGTCGCTTCGGCGACATCGCTCCGACAGAGGGCTTCTTTTCGAAACTGACGCGCGGCGTGCAGAAGTACCCCGCGCTGGTCACCCTCGGCTGTCTGCTCGCGCTGCTCGCCGTGGGCAGCCCACTTCTCACCCTTCGCCTGGCCAACACCAGCATCGACGCGATTCCGGCCTCCTCAAGTCAGTCCAGCTTCCTCAGGCAACTGGCTGCGCAGTTTCCGGATGCGGCCAGCCCCCGCATCGAACTGGTGACAGCCACCGAGGCTCACGCCATGTCGTGGGCGGCGCAGGTGTCGAAGCTTCAGCACGTGGAGTCGGTCACCGGCCCGTTGCCGCGCGGCGAGGGCTGGGCCTCCGTGGTGCGTGTCGACCCCGACTACGGCATCGACACGGTGCAGGCCATCCGTGCCGACCGTCCGTCGTTCGCCGACAACTCCCCGGCGCTGGTCACCGGCATCGATGCGCGCACTGCCGACCTGTCTGACTCGCTCGTGGGGAGCGCCCCGTTGGCGATCCTGATCATCGCTCTCGGCACGATCGTGTTGCTGTTTTTGATGACCGGCTCGCTGATCGTTCCGCTCAAGGCGCTGCTCGCCTCGGCGCTCTCGCTCGGCGCCAGCGTGGGTGTGCTGGTGTGGGGATTCGAACAGGGACGCTTCGCCGGCATCCTGAACTTCGACCCCGCCCACGTCCACGGGGTCGACGTGCTCGTTCTGCTGCTCACCTTTGCCTTCGGTTTCGGGCTCGCAATGGACTACGAGATGTTCATCCTGTCGCGAATCAAAGAGCAGGTGGATGCCGGCGTCGACCCGCGCGAATCGATCGCTCGCGGGCTACAACGCTCCGGTCGCATCATCACATCGGCCGCCGCGATCATCATCGTGGTCTTCGCCGGATTCGCCACCGGCGACCTGATGGTGATCAAGCAGCTCGGAACGGCCTTGGCGGTCGCCGTGCTACTCGACGCAACCCTGGTGCGCTGCCTGCTGGTGCCTGCCTTCATGACCTGGCAGCACCGCATCATGTGGTGGGCGCCGAAATGGATGAAGCGGCTACATGCGCGAATCGGGTTCAGCGACTGAGCCGAAACGTCAAGCACGTTCCCGATACAGCGGGATGTAGATCGCCTGCATCTTGCGCAGCGCCTCGTCGACATCCACGTGCTTGAGCCTGCCGTCGCTTGACGATTCGCCCGTCGATCAGCACGGTGTCCACGTTGCCCGCGTTCGCCTGAGAGATGATCGCGCCGCCGCACTCGCGCCGGTGGGTCGGAGGTCTTCCATTCCACCTCGATCGCGATGGATATCACCACGTCGGACTTTGCGCGTTACGCCGGGATTACGGTGCCCTGCTCGACTGGGCGTATGACCCCTTCTCACAAGACACTCACGTCCCTGACCGCTCTCGCCGTGCTCGGCGGTGCCTGCTTGCTGCTGAGCGGCTGCTCACTCGGCCCATTCGCCAACTGGAACGCCGGCGGGGCGACGTCGGGCGCCGCCGCAGGCTCTTCGGCCACATCAAGCCCGTCGGCGTCTTCCGGCTCTTCGGGGTCCAGTACGGGCGGGGCCAGCAATCTCGACGCGCGCTGCGCGGTGATCAAGAAGTCCGACCTCGCCGCGATGTTCACCACGAACATCGGTCCCGCGCACAATCTCATCGCCCTGATGGGCTCGAGCTCGAACGATCCTGCCGTGAAGAAAGCCGCAGAGATCTCGATGTCGTGCTGGTATGGCGTCGGCCCGAGCGCGGGCTTCTCGTTCACGAGCGCGGCCGCCCAGCCCAGCGACGACACCCTGCTGGTCAGTTCGCTCCGGGTGGGCGGCAAGCGGGATTATGACGACAAGATCTCGAGCGAGAGCCAATTGACGACTTTTCACGACGTTCCCGGTCTCGGCGACAAGGCGAGTTGGGCCACCGATGTCAGCGACTCACCGACTCTGTACGCCTACCAGGGCGACATGTCGTGCCAGGTGCAATTCCACGTTTCCAAGCTCTCGGAGATCGGGCTACCCGACCGCTCGATCCCCCTGATCGATGCCTCCCAGGCGCCGGCTATCGCGGCGAAGGAGGTGGCGCTCTGCGCCGACGTGTTCGCGGGCAAGTGAACGGCCGCGTCAGATCTTCTCAGCGCGCAGCTTCGCGATCTCGTAGAGCGCGACGCTGACCGCGATCCCCGCGTTGAGCGACTCGGTCGCCGCCTCGATCGGGATCGACACGACCTCGTCGCAGGTCTCGGTCACCAACCGCGACAGGCCCTTCCCCTCGTTGCCGACGACGAGCACGATCGGCTGCTTCGCCAACGCGAGACCCGGCAGCGAGACGCTGCCGCCGCCGTCCAGGCCAAGTACGAACACACCGCGGGCCTTGAGATCCTTGAGGGTCTGCGTCAGGTTGCCCGCCATCGCGACGGGGATGCGGGCGGCGGCGCCAGCAGAGGTCTTCCAGGCCGATGCCGTCATGCCGACCGTGCGCCGCTGCGGCACGATGATGCCTTGGGCCCCGAACGCGCCGG
>JBDUBG010000079.1:0-4010 GCA_040004215.1 Pseudolysinimonas sp.
GCCGGGATGCGGCCGCGCGACGGTTTCAGCCCGACCAGGCCGGTGGCGGCCGCCGGGATGCGCACCGATCCGCCGCCATCTGACCCGGGAGCGACGGGCACCAGGCCAGCGGCCACCGCGACCGCTGCTCCCCCGCTGGAGCCGCCAGCGCCGAGGGTCACGTCGTACGGATTGCGCGCCGGGCGTCCGGCGAGCGGTTCGGTGTAGCTGGGCATCCCAAACTCGGGAGTGTTGGTCTTGCCGAGGCTGATCGCGCCTGCCGCATCCAGGGTCTCGATCAGGTCGTCCGACTTTTCGGGCACATAGTCGGCGAAGGCGCGCGAGCCGTAGCGCGTGGGCACGCCGGCTCGGTCGACCAGATCTTTGTCGGCGGAGGGCAGCCCCCACAGGGCCAGTGCCTTCGGCAGGTGGGCGATCACGGCAGCTCGCTCCCGCGCGGCGTCGGCAGTGACTTCGACGAACGCGCCGAGCCCGTCGGGGCCGGAGTCGAGCCGTTCGATGCGCTCGAGGTAGTGCTCGACGAGTTCGGTCGCGGCGACCTCGCCACGGCGCAACCGCTCCAGCTGCTCGAGCGCGGTCAGATCATGCAATTCAGCCACGAGCCGAGCCTAGGCGCGCTGTCAGTCCGCCGTCAGCGCGCTGGTCCAACGTGGCAGCATTCGTGTGAAATCGTCGGATCGCGAACCCATTCCGACGGTTTCGCACGAATCGTGGGGTGCTCGGTAGCCTTCGGGCATGGCCAGACCCCACTACCAGCCGTCCCTCTCGCTCGTGACGGGAGCCAGCTCCGGGATCGGCGCGGCGTTCGCCAGCGCCCTCGCGGCACGCGGGTCGGACCTGGTGCTCGTTGCCCGGCGGGAGGACCGCCTGCATGCCCTGGCGTCCGAGCTCGAAGCGGCCAACGGCATCCGCTGCACGGTGATTGCGCTCGACCTTTCGACTCCGCGGCCGGGCGCTGCCTTGCTGGCGAAACTCGACGGACGCCTGCCCGACCTGGTCGTCAACAACGCCGGGTTCGGCATCCAGGGCGAGGTTGCCGCGACCGACCCCGATCGGCTCGCGCAGGAGGTGGCGGTCAACGTCACGGCCGTCGTCGACCTCTGCCGCACCTTCGTCGAGCCGATGATCGCGCGCGGCTCCGGCGTCGTGCTCAACGTCGCCAGCACCGCTGCGTACCAACCGGTGCCAGGGATGGCGGTGTACGCGGCATCCAAGGCCTTCGTCAAGCTGTTCACCGAGGCGGTCTGGCACGAGGCACGGCCTCATGGCGTCACGGTATTCGCGGTGTCGCCCGGTGCCGTCGCGTCGGAGTTCTTCGCCGATGGCCGACGGATCTCGGCACCGACCTCGTACTGGGAACCCTCGCGCATCGCGGACGCCGGCCTGCGCGCCCTGGATCACGGGCTCGGACGCGGGCGGCAGGGTGGCATCCGGGTCCCACCCGAGGTCATGCCCGGATTCGCGAACCGGGCCGCCGCCTTCAGCACGCGCTTCGTGCCGCGCAGGCTGATGCTGCACTTCAGTTCGCGACTCGCCGCCATCCGGTGACCTCGCGACGTGCGATCGCCGAGAGTACGGATATCTGCGGGCTCTCGGCGCTGAAAGTACGCAGATATCCGTACTTTCGGCTGATCGAGGCGAAGGGATTGACAGAAGACCGGTTGGGTGGTTAGTTAGTTGAGTAAGTAACCCACGAGCCAGGCGCCGGCTCCGGGCCGACCAGGAAGGGAGAGCACCACATGGATGAGAGCCGTCCGATCTTTCAGCAGATCGCTGAGCAGATCGAGAGCGACATCATCGCGGGTGTGCTCCCCGAAGAGACCCAGGTCCCCTCGACCAACGAGTTCGCTGCGTTCCACCGCATCAACCCAGCTACTGCTGGCAAGGGCGTGAACCTGCTCGTCGACGAGGGGATCCTCTACAAGAAGAGAGGGATCGGCATGTTCGTCGCCGAGGGCGCCCGCGCCCGACTCGTGGCCCAGCGCCGCAACCAGTTCAGCCAGCAGTTTCTCGCGCCGCTGCTCACCGAGGCCGCCAAACTCGGCATCTCGAGCTCCGACGTCGTCGCGATGATCCAGAAGGGTTTGTCATGACCACCATCACCGCCTCCGCCGTCGAGGTCCAGCACCTCAGCAAGCACTTTGGCAAGGTGCACGCCGTCGAAGATGTCACCTTCTCGCTCGCCGAAAACAAGATCTACGGCCTTCTCGGGCGCAACGGCGCCGGCAAGACGACGCTGATGCAACTGCTGACCGGGCAGGAGTTCGCCAGCTCCGGCTCGATCCGCCTGTTCGGCGAGACGCCGGTCGAGAACGCGAAGGTGCTCGAGCGCACAGCGTTCATCAAAGAGAGCCAGCGGTATCCAGACAACTTCCGCGCCAAGCACGTCTTTCGCAGCGCGAGCTGGTTCTTCGAGCACTGGGATCAGGAGTTCGCGGAACGGCTCATCGCCGACTTCCGCGTGCCCGTCAACCGGCGCATGAAGAAGCTGTCTCGCGGGCAGCTGTCTGCGGTCGGCGTCATCGTTGGCCTCGCATCACGCGCACCGCTGACCTTCTTCGACGAGCCCTACCTGGGGCTCGACGCCGTCGCGCGCCAACTGTTCTACGACCGTCTGCTCGCCGACTACTCCGAGCACCCACGCACGGTCGTGCTCTCAACCCACCTGATCGACGAGGTGAGCAACCTCCTCGAGCACGTGCTCGTGATCGACGATGGCAGGCTGATCATCGACCGCGACGCCGACGAACTGCGCGGGGCGGCGACGGATGTCGTGGGCACCCGCGCCGCGGTCGATACCTTCGTGGCCGGCCGCACCGTGCTGCACCGGTCCGCGATCGGCGGGCTCGCGTCGGCCACGGTCTCCGAGCTCGATGCGGCGGGCCGCTCCGCGGCAACCTCGGCCGGGCTTGAGCTTGCACCGGTGTCATTGCAGACGCTGGTCGTCAGGTTGACGACATCCGATTCCACTAGTCAGTCCGAGTTCGAAAGCGAGGCACGCGCATGACCGCCCTGACCCCGGTCGCAGCCGCGACGACCGCCCGCCGATACGGCGGCACTCCCCTCGGCCGCATTCTCAACGTGGTGCGCCTGCACCTGGCCAACCCGTACACGACGATCGTGTTGCCCTGGATCATTCTCGGCATCATCTTCGCCATCAATCTCGTCGTCTGGGTACTGATCGGCGTCGGCACGAACGGTGCGGACGCCGGCGATGTCAGCCGAGGCTTCTCATTTAGCGGCTCGCTGTTCTACATCTTCGTGTACATGATGATCGTGGCCGTGCAGGCGATCGCGATCACCTTCCCCTTCGCGCTCAGTTACGGAGCCACCCGGCGCGACTACTGGCTGGGCACCTCAGTGAGCTTCGTACTGCTCTCGGCGATGTATGCGATCGGTCTCACGATCCTGGGCGTCATCGAGACCGCCACCAACGGCTGGGGACTGGGTGGTCACATGTTCACACCGATCTACTTCGGTGACATCTGGTGGCAGCGCCTGCTGGTCTGCTTCTTCGGGCTGCTCTTCTTCTTCTTCGTCGGCTCGTCGCTGGCGGCAGTCTGGGTGCGGTGGAAGGTCACCGGAATGGTCGTGTTCTTCGCGGCGCTGGCAGCGCTGCTGCTCGCCGGGATCGCCGCGCTCACTCTGACGTCATCCTGGGTCGGATTCGGAACGGCTCTGGCAACTGCCGGACCGCTCGGGATCGCATCCTGGTTGCTGATTCCGGCGGCCATCGGCGCCGTGGTCGGCTTCTTCATCCTGCGAAGGGCTACTCCGCGGAACTGAGTTCCTGAAACGCTGTGAGCTGAAGCCCGTCTGGTCCTTCCAGGCGGGCATTCAGCGAGTTCCACGGGGTGCGCGTGGGGGGCGCAATCGGAACCGCGCCGGCGTCGACCAGCGCGGCGGCCTTGGCCGCCGCATCCTGCACCTCGAAGGCCACCCGCACCGTCAAGGGGAATGGATGCGCGACCGCGCGCCCCACTTCACCTCGTCGATCATCGCCACCTGGG
>JBDUBG010000365.1:0-3946 GCA_040004215.1 Pseudolysinimonas sp.
GTTTGTGCGGCAGTACAACGTGCTTCCGGGCATGAAGAAGAAGGGCTAGTCCCCCTCCTTCATGTCGACCCTGTATCTGGATCGCCCGTCACCCCTGAATCGGCTGAACCCGACGACGAAACTGGTTGGCGTGGTGTCGATCATCATCCTGGTGTTCGCTCTGCCGTACTGGTGGGCGCCCCTGGCGATCCTGATCCTGATCGTGGTCCCTGCCGCCCTCCTCGCGAGGGTGGGCGGCAGGCTCCTGGTCGTCAGCGGGGTGCTCTTGGTGCCGCTCATGGTGGTGCTAATCGTCGCGCAGGGCTTCTTCAATCCGCGCGGTGAGACGATCCTGTTCTCCGTTGGCAGTTTCAACTTCTCGCTCGAAGGCCTACTCTTCGCGGTGGCGGTCGGCGGGCGCACGGTGGTGCTGGTCACTGCCACCATGGTGCTGCTGTTCACCACGCATCCCGGCAAGCTGCTCAGCGCGCTGAGCGAGCGGGGGATGCCGCCCAAGATCGCGTACGTCATCAGCTCGACGTTGCAGATCATCCCGTCGTTCCGCACTCGTGCAGACTCGATCTTGCTGGCGCAGCGCTCTCGCGGGCTCAAGACCCGCGGCAACCCGATCCGACGTTTCGGCGTGCTGATCCCGCTGCTCAGCCCCCTGATCCTGGGCGTCTTCGTCGATGTCGACGAACGCTCGACCGCGATGGAGGCTCGCGCTTTCGGCTCCACCGCCAAGCGCACGGCACTCGACGTGCTTCCCGATCCGGTGGGCGAGAAAATCGCTCGCTGGGTGGTCATCGCGATCGCGCTCGGCGCGCTCGTCGTCTCGTTCCTGGGGGTGTTGCCCAAGTGAGCAGCTCCGGCATGATCGTCATGAAAGACGTCCATTACAGCTACCCCGACACCGAGACCGAGGTGTTGCGCGGGATCGACCTGACAGTGGATGCCGGCCAAGTGGTCGGCGTTGTCGGCGCGTCAGGCGTCGGCAAGACCACGCTCGCGAAGACGATCTCGGGGTTCATCCCACACTCGGAGGGGGGCGACCTCAGCGGCAGCGTCGAGGTGGATGGCATCCAGGTGCCGACCTCGACTCTCGCCGATGTGGTAAGCCGGGTCGGCCTGGTGACGCAGAATCCGTTCAATCAGATCAGCGGCGCCAAGTTCTCGGTGCGCGAAGAGATCGCGTTCGGCCTCGAAAACCTGGGGGTGCCGCGCGACGAGATGATCCAGCGGGTGGGCGACGTGGTCGCGCTGCTGCGCCTCGGCGATCTCGTGGATCGCTCGCCGTATGCCCTCTCGGGCGGTCAGCAGCAGTTGGTCGCCATCGCCTCGATGATGGTGATGGCCCCGCGCGTGCTCGTCATGGACGAGCCCACATCGCAACTCGACCCCAGTGGCTCACGGCTGGTCTTCGACATCATGGAGAACCTTGCCGAGAATGGCACCGCCGTGATCGTCTTCGAGCACAAGCTCGAGTTGCTGCGCGAGCACGCGCAGACCCTGCATGTGCTGGCTGACGGGATCATCGTGCGCTCCGGTGCCCCGCGCGATGTGCTCTCTGATCCACGAACCGACGAGTGGGGTGTCGGCGCCACGCGCTTCACCCGGGCTGCCCGCGCCGCGATAGCGCAAAACCTGCTTCCCGAGAAGATCGAGCTGCCGGTGTCACTGCAGGATGCCAGGGAGGTGTTCGCCCCGTGATGGACATCGTCGTCACCGACTTAGTGTTCACATACCCGTCCGGCGTCACCGCTCTCAACGGGGTGACCATCACCATCCCGGCTGGCCAGCGGCTGGCGATCGTGGGCCAGAACGGCGCGGGCAAGACCACGCTGGTGCGGCACTTCAACGGAATCTTCACGCCCACTGACGGCAGCGTTCAGATCGGCGACTGGGGCACCAAAGGCCGCGATATTGCTGCTCTCGCTGCGCGCGTCGGGTACGTCTTTCAGAACCCCGACGAGCAGCTGTTCGCGCGCAAGATCCGCGATGAGATTGCGTTTGGGCCCAAGAACCTGGGCGTCGACAAGGCCGAGATCGACGAGCGGGTCACGCGGTCGCTGCACCGCGCGGGACTCGACGGCATGGAAGACACCCACCCGTATCACCTCTCGCTCAGCGAGCGGAAGCGGGTGGCGCTGGCGTCTGTGCTCGCCATGGAGACGCCGATCGTGGTGCTCGATGAGCCGACCACCGGTCAGGATGCTCGCGGAGTCGCGCTGATCGGCGACATCGTCGGCGAGCTGCAGGGCGAAGGCCGCACGGTGGTGGCAATCACTCACGACATGGACTTCTGCGCCGAAAACTTCGATCGAGTGCTGGTGATGGCCGACGGCAAGGTCATCGCCGACGGCGACCCCGACCATGCCTTCACGCAGCTCGACGCACTGACCGAAGCCCACGTCGAACCGCCGCAGCTGGAACGTCTGCGCACCGAGCTCGGCTGGAAGCATCCGGTCATGACGGTCGACGGCTTCGTCGCCCAGTTGAAGAAGCACCGGTGACGGCTGCCGCCTCAGCCACAGTCACGCTGGTGCGCGGTGCCTGGCTGCTGACGCAGTCCGCGCTCGGCGAGATTGCCGATGCGGCGGTCGCAATCGAGGGCGGGATGATTCTGTCGGTCGGGCCGTTCGCTCAGCTGCGGCAGCGGCATCCGGAAGCTCACATCGCGGGCGACGGAACCGGCATCGTCACTCCCGGTTTCGTCAACGCTCATACCCACCTGTCTGAGGCACTTGCCTCTGGCATTGGGTCGGAATTGCGTCTCGCCGAATGGGGCGAGCAGATCGTTGGCCCGTTGGGTGCCGTGCTCACCGAGCAGGACGCCCACGAGGGAACCCGGCTGCGCGCCATCGAGCTGGTGCTCTCGGGTGTCACCACCGTGAACGACATGTTCGTGCACTACAACCCGGATGCCATGTCCAGCCTCGGCGTCGTGACCGGGCTGCGGTCTGCTGGACTGCGTGGCGTGGTCTCGTTCGGCGCCGAAGACATGGGTTCGCCGCCGTGGGGTTCTGTCGAGCGCATGCTCGAGGAGCATGACGCGCTCGCCGCAGCTGCCGGCGGGCTGGTGTCTTTTCGCTACGGGATCGGCACGCTGCTCGGGCAGACCGACGAACTGCTCGAGGCGGGCGTCGCGCACGCCGCCGCACGCGGCTGGGCGGTGCACACACATCTGCACGAGACACGGGAAGAGCTGGAAGCGTCACGTCAACGCTGGGGGCAGCGGCCGATCGCTCACGCCGACGAGCTCGGGTTGCTCGACCTTGCGGTGATCGCCGGGCACACGGTGTCGGTCGATGTCGCCGAGATCGCGCTGCTCGCCGACCGCGGCGTGACCGTCGCCCACAACCCGGTCGCCAACGCCATCCTCGGTTCGGGGGTCGCGCCGATCCGCGCGCTGCGCGACGCGGGCATCCCGGTCGGAATCGGCACAGACGGGGCCGCCTCGAACGACTCGCAGAACATGCTCGAGGCGGTCAAGCTTGCCGCGCTGCTGCAGAAATTGCATCACCTCGACCCGGCGGTGATCGATGCGCGAGACGTGTTGCGCATGGCGACGCTCGACGGCGCGCGCGCGCTCGGTCTCGAGGGCGAAATCGGGTCGCTCGAGCCCGGCAAGCGGGCAGACATCGTGCTCTTTCAAGACAGCGTCGAGGTGGCAGTGCTGCACGATCCGGTTGGTCAACTGGTCTACGGGGCCTCGCCGCGCGCGGTCGCCGATGTGTTCATCGACGGTGTCCACGTGGTGCGAGACCACCGCTGTGTCACGGTCGACGAGGCTGAACAACGCGAGCGGTGCCGGCCGCTCGTGGCACACATCGCACGCGATGCTGGTTTCGCAGCGAGCGGGGTGTCGCGCGCACTCTGAGCGCCGATACACTTGCGGGGTCGCGACTGGCGTTCGGATGGTTCACCATCAGGGAGCGACTTCTTGGGAACGGCCGTACGCCTGGGC
>JBDUBG010000321.1:0-3926 GCA_040004215.1 Pseudolysinimonas sp.
CAGTTCATTGGGGGGGACCTCAGCGGCGCACTGAAGGATGTGAAAGTACGTCAGGCGCTGATGTACGCGATCGACCGCAATGGCACCATCACCGCAGCTGAGGGCGGTTTCGCCACGCCGACGGTCAGCGGGGTCGTGAAGTCGCTCTGGACTGGCGCGGGCGCGGATTCGAAGTTCGTTGATGATCTGTATGGCAGCCTTAATCCATATTCGCTCAATCTCGACAAGGCGAAGTCGCTCATCAAGGCGGCCGGCGCTGCGGGCAAGTCTCTGACGATCGCCGTCCCGTCAGGGCTTTCCAGTGCGAAGATCGACGCCCAAGCGGTGGCGTCGGCTGCCGACTCGATCGGCCTCAAGAGCAAGGTTGATATCGTCCCGGGCGAGAAGTACGGATCGTTGTTCACCGATGCAGGCGCTCGAAAAGGAGTTGACCTCTTCTGGACCTCATGGTTTGTGGCGGCCGGCACGCCCCTCGCGGAGCTCACGAACTGGAATACGAATGATCCGTCGAACTACGGAGGCTACTCCAACCCAGAGTATGACCAGCTCGTCGCTCAGGCTCGCTCAACGTCCGACGACAAGGAACGGCTCGACCTGATGGCCAAGGCGACCAAAATCCAGAATCGCGATGTTCCCTGGATCCCCTTGTACGACACCAACATGCTGCTCTTCACCAACAAGCGGATCACCGGTGTCGCTCCGTCGATTGCGTTCTATTACGAGCCCTGGGCAGCGATGATCGGAGCTGCGAAGTAACGTCTGATTCACGCCGGGGCCAGTCACGAGTGCGTGACTGGCCCCACCTCGAGAGAGTGAGCACCGATGCGCATCGCCTGGATCGTCGGGAAGCGATTGATTACGCTAGTTGTCACACTCTTCGTGACGGCCCTCATCGTCTTCTTGTCTCTTCACCTGGTTCCGGGTGACACGGCGGCGCTGCTGTTGCGCGGACGGGAGGCGACTCCTGGAGCCCTGGCGGCCGTGACGAAGGAGTTCGGACTGGATCGGCCGCTCCCTGTGCAGTTCTTGGACTGGCTTGGCGGGGTGCTGAGGCTAGACCTCGGAACGTCATTTCAGTTCCGCATCCCGGTGACCACGCTGATTCTCTCGAGGATGCCAGCCACAATCATTCTTGTTGGGTATGCCATGGTTCTGATCGTTCTCATCGGAGTGAGCCTGGGGGTGGCGGCATCTCTGCGGTACGGCAAGCGTGCCGATCGCGTCATCCTCTTCGTGACCCAGGCATTTTCGGCCGTGCCCTCCTTCGTGGCTAGCGTCATCCTGGTGTCCCTCGTTGCGGTGAAACTCGGATGGTTTCCCGTTTACGGTTTTGGAACCGATCCGCTCGATATCCTTCGCCACATGACACTGCCGGCGGTCTCGTTGGCCGTCGTCTATATCGCTTTGCTCGCGCGGGTGACTCGCGACGCGATGGTCGATCAGGCACAGCGGGAGCACGTCGACGTCGCGCGCAGCCGTGGGATTCCCCCGTGGATCGTCGTTCGCCGACACATCTTCAGAAACGCTCTCGGGCCGATCAGCACGGTTTCGGGACTAGTCGTCGCAGGGCTGATCGTGGGCGGTGCCATCGTCGAGACCATCTTCGGCCTCAGCGGGATTGGATCGCTCCTCGTGACCTCGGTCAACAGCAACGACATCCCAGTGGTCCAAGGAATCACCTTGCTCATTGCCGCAACATACGTCGTCGTGAACACGCTGGTCGATATCGCGCAGACCGTGATCGATCCCCGGATCGCGGCAGGAGCGGCGGCACGATGACAATGTCGAAGCTTCCAGCTCTCCCTCGCCAACGTGGTCGGCGTCAGACCGGATTTTGGGTCGCCGTGGTGACGATCGCCATCTTCGCGCTGCTTGCCATCTTTGGCCCGTTGATCACTCCGTATCCGCCGAACCAATTGAACCTGGTGAACGCGTATGCAAGTTTCAGCCTGCACAACCCTTTTGGCACGGACAGTCTTGGCCGTGACACTCTGTCGCGGCTCATGGTCGGGACACGATCAACCATCATCGCCCCTCTTGTGATCGTCATCTTGGCCGGGGTGGTCGGCTCACTCGCCGGGTTAGTGATGGGATGGCGTAGCGGGTGGGCGGATTGGACACTCAGCCGCTCGGCAGACATCCTCCTCGCCTTTCCTGCGCTGCTGATGGCGATCCTCGCCGTCGCGTTGTTTGGTAAAGGAATCATCGGTCCGGTCGTGGGCATGTCAATCGCATACACGCCCGTGCTCGCGCGGTTCGTCCGCGGTCTCGTCGTCGCTGAGCGTCACCGCACCTATGTCGCGGCCTATCTCGTGCAGGGGATGGGGCCGGCTCGAGTCGCGGTGACCAAATTGCTCCCCAATGTGGTTCCGCTCATTATGGGCCAGCTCGTCCTCATTTTCGGCTACGCATTGCTTGACATGACGGCGTTGTCTTTCCTGGGGTTCGGAGTGCAGCCGCCTGACGCGGACTGGGGTTCGATGGTTGGCCAGGGAAGGGATGCAATCCTCACCGGCACCCCAGAGGCCGCGCTCGTTCCTGCCGTCGCCATCGTGATCGTCGTCACCGCTGTCAATTTGGTTGGCACCTGGTTTGCAGACCGCTCGCGAGGAGTTTCCCGATGACAGAGCTTCTGATCGAAAACCTGCGCGTGCTCATCCCTGATACGTCTGTCGAGGGCGGTAAGCGCGCACTGGTTGACGATGTGAGCATCCGAATCGCCGACGGTGAGGTTGTCGCTCTCGTCGGAGAGTCCGGGTCGGGAAAGTCGGTGACTGCACGAGCGGTGCTCGGTCTGTTCCCGGATGCAGCGACCGTAGAGGGTCGAATTCTCGTCGATGGCACGGAGGTCCTGACCGCCTCTGCACAGACGATCGCAGAGCTTCGTCACCGCACGATGAGCATGATCTTCCAAGATCCACGAACCGGTATCAACCCAGTCCGACGCATCGGCCAGTTCATCACAGAATCGCTGACGACCAACTTGGGTTACTCGGAGGCTCGGGCGCGATCACGCGGGGAGGCTGACCTCCGCGAAGTAGGGTTCACCAACCCTGAACGGCACTTTCGTCAGTATCCCCACGAACTTTCCGGTGGAATGCTACAACGTGTGATGATCGCCGGCGCGATCACGACAGAGCCGGGACTTCTGCTCTGCGATGAGGCGACGACCGCGCTCGACGTAATCACTCAGGCCGGGATCATCGCTCTTCTGGATCGGGTGCGCGCTCAACATGGCCTCAGCATGCTCTTCATCACTCACAATCTCGACCTCGCGGCCGCAATCAGCGACCGCTGCTATGTGATGCGGCAGGGCAAGGTGATCGAAGAGGGGCCGTCGTCGCAGGTCCTGACGAAACCCCGCGAAGAATACACGCGGAGCCTTCTCGCATCCCGCCCCGCCGAGGTAGCCAGTCGAGAGCGCGGTCCGATTGACGCGAGCAGTTGTCTCGTCGTACGAGATCTGGGGAAGTCCTACGGTGCGGGAACTCGCGCGGTCCGAGCGGTCCAATCGATCGGATTCGATGTGGCCAGAGGAGCGGCCATCGGCATTGTGGGGCAGTCAGGATCGGGAAAGTCAACGGTAGCTCGGATGCTCGTTGGCCTAGAGCGGCCCGACCATGGCTCAGTCTGCGTGGACGGGGTGGAGCTCATCAACAGTGGCCGCCGTCGAATGTCACGGATGGAACGCGCCCGGCACGTTCAGATGGTCTTTCAAGACCCGTACTTGTCACTCGACCCGAGAGTTCAGGTCAGGGCTGCCGTGTATGAGGCCGCCAGAATGCACTCAGCCATGCGGGGCGCGGAACTCAACGCCTTCGTCGACTCGTTGTTCGATCGCGTCGGGCTCACCAAGTTGCAGGCTGAATCGGCGCCGCGTCGCCTCTCGGGGGGGCAGCGCCAGCGGGCCGCGATTGCGCGCGCCG
>JBDUBG010000440.1:0-3913 GCA_040004215.1 Pseudolysinimonas sp.
TCGCCTGCACGAGTCCGAGCAGTTCAACGAGGGATTCGCCACCACCGAATATCTCGGCGCCGCGCTGCTCGACCAGGCATGGCACTCGCTGAGCGCCGATGCCGCGGCGGGGGTATCAGACGTCACCGCATTCGAAGGCGACGCCCTGACGTCGGTCGGGCTCGACAACCCCGCAGTGCCTCCGCGCTACCGCAGCACCTACTTCGCGCACGTGTTCTCGGGCGGTTACGACGCGGGCTACTACTCCTACATCTGGAGCGAGGTGCTCGACGCCGACACGGTCGACTGGTTCACAGAGAACGGCGGACTCACTCGTGCCAACGGCGACCGCTTCCGGTCGCGGTTGCTCGGCGTCGGCGGATCGAAGGATCCGCTCGAGGCCTATGCCGACTTCCGCGGCCGCGCTGCCGAGATCGGCCCGCTGCTGAAGCGGCGCGGGCTGGAGTAGCCCGCGCAGTACTTGGGCGAGCGCGGGGTTGACGTACGAGCGCGGGCTTTGCGTATCCCGCGCTCGCGCCCCAGCCCCGCGCTCGCGCTCCGTCTATTCAGCGCGGATGCCGACATCCGCCAAGACCGCGCGCAAGCGATTGACGACCAGGGCATCACCCCAACCCCATCTGACAACCGTCCAACCCTGCCGACGCAGTCGATCCTCGCGCCACTTCTCGTCGACAACGACTTCGGCGGCGGACCGGCCGTCTGTCCACTCCTCGCGGAGGTATTTGCCTATCCCGTCGAACTCGCCGATCACGCGATAGGCCGGCCAGCAGAAGTCCACGATCATCCGACCGTCGCGATCGGAGAACTCGCGCTGAAGCTCTGGCGAGGCAATGCGCAGCTCGCGCATGCGAACTCGACTCAACGATTCTCCAGGCGATCCGGCGAGACCGTCGGCGAAGCGGGCTACCTCGCGAGCAACAGCGCTCCCGCGACCGGGGGAGGTCATCTGCGCTGCGTCCCGCAACTCATCCAACCCGATGCCAGTTCGCGGAACGACCTGCTCGTTGAATCCCCTCAATGCTCGGTCGCAGGCGAGTACCCCGGCGAGGAAGCCCTCTGACCGCGCGATGTCGACAACGGTACGAAGCAGCGGCGTCACCGCGAGTCCATCGATGCGGTCAGACTCTGGCACACCCACGATGTGACGCGTGACTCGCCCTTCTGAACGACCCCCAGTGGCATGCGTCACGGACGTGTGCACGGTTGAAGGCCACTTACCAATGCGCGGCAGTCTCCACAGCGCGGCGGCGGTCGCATGGCTGAATACGTGCCGATGCGGCGTGAGTAGCTCATGCGCGTAGGCGAGATCACGATGTGCCGCACGCAACGAACGCCGTGCGGCAAGCTCCTCGGGGAGATACACCCCGCGGATCACTCGCCTTAACTCGCCCGAGGCGATCGATGCGGTCAGCCCCTTGGTCACCCAACCGCCTTGTGCGCTGACAATGAAATCATCTCGCCACGTGCTCTGTGCATCCATAGGTCTGATGATCGGCCGGCGCCTGTCGCTCTCACGCTCAGCGAGCAGAACCGTGGACGACATGAGTGCGAGCGCGGGGTGGAGGAACGATCGCGGGGTACACGTACCCCGCGCTCGGAGGCAAGCCCCGCGCTCGCGAAACAGAGGAGTGCGATCAGGCGAGGGCGCGCAACGCGCTCAGCCGCGTGTCGAGCGTCGGACCCTGCGGCACGATGATCACCTCGTCGGCGAGAGTCGAAGCCGCGAGCTCATCGATCCGCGAGCGCACGTGCTCGAGGGTTCCGACGGCCTGGTGCGCCAGACGCTGATCGACGAAGGCGTTCTCGGCGGGGGTCCACGGGTGGGCAAGGGTCTCGTCGAGCGACGGCATCCGAGTGGGGTGCCCGCTGCGCAACCGCATCATCTGCAGAGACTGCGGAAGTGCGAGCTGCCGTGCTTCGTCGGCAGAACCCGCGACCAGCGTGGTCACCGCCACCATCGAGTGCGGCGCGCTCAACACGGCAGAGGGGGTGAACGCGTCCCGGTACAACTCGAACGCCAGCGGCGTCATGTCGCCACCTGCGAAGTGGTGTGCGAAGGCGAACGGCAGACCCATCATTCCCGCCAAGCGCGCGCTGAAGTCGCTCGACCCGAGCAGCCACAACTCGGGGGAATCCCCCATGCCGGGCACGGCAACGATCCGCGAGCCCTGGCCGCCCTCGAGGGCGGGGATGGTGCCGAAGTATGCCAGCAATTCGATGACCTGCTGGGGAAAGTCATCCACCGTTTCGATGCCGACATGGCGCCGGATGGTGGCACTCACGAGCGGGTCGGTGCCCGCCGCACGCCCGAGCCCCAGGTCGATCCGGTCACCGTGGAGCGCCACCAGCGTGCCGAACTGCTCGGCCACCACGAGCGACGAGTGGTTGGGCAGCATGATCCCGCCTGAGCCGACCCGGATGCGTTCGGTGGCCGCCGCGATCGCCGCGATCAGCACGGGCGGCGACGAACTCGCGATGCCGGGCATGCCGTGGTGCTCGGCGACCCAGAACCGCCGATAGCCGAGTCGATCGGCTTCCCGCGCAACAGTCAGGGTGTCGGCGAGGGCTTCGGAGTGCGAGCTGCCCTCGCGCACGGAGGCGAGGTCGAGAACAGAGAGCGGAACGGTCACGGTGGTGTCAACTGACCGGAGGCTTGAGAGATTCCGACGAATCTGTCGCGGCAGTCGCGGCGTTCGCAACCGGCGCAACGGGCCTGGCAGCTGCGGAAGAGCGCCCCCGACCCACCGTCAGCACGATCATCACGACCGCGCCGACGACGAGTCCCCAAAACGCCGAGCCGATGTTGAACAGTTGGATCCCAGACGCCACGACCAGAAAGGTCACGATCGCGACGACGCGGTGCTGTGGCTCCTCGAGTGCCGCCGTCACCGCCCCGATAAGGGCGCCGAAGAGCGCGAGCCCGGCGACCGCCTCAATCAGGATCGGTGGGCTGGCCGAGACCAGCGCCGTGGCGGCTCCGGCCGCGAGGCCGAGCACGAGGAGCGCGACACCCGAGCTGACGGTAGCGATCCACCGTCGATCACGGTCTGGGTGCGCATCCGGTCCTGCCATCATCGCTGCGGTAATCGCCGACAGGTTCAGCGCGTATGCGCCGAAGACTGAACCGATCGTCGTGGCCAATCCCGCACCGGTGAGCATCGCCCTGGCCGGCGGATTCTCGTAGCCGAAGGTGCGGAGTACGGCGAACCCCGGCACGTTCTGGCCCGCCATGGTCACGATGTACAGCGGGATGCCGAGGCCGATCAGCACGAACGGCTCGAAGCTCGGCAGCACGATGCGGATCGTCGGCAGCAGGTGAACTGCCGCGATCTGCGGGCCAGAAAGCACGACGGCAACCGTGGTCGCGACGACCGCACCCGCCACCGCCCAGCGGGGAGCAAGCCGGGTCAACACAAGCCACACCGCGATCGGCGGCAACGCGAGCAGCGGCAACTGCACCGCGGCAAACACCGGGCTCAGACAGATCGGGAACAAGATGCCCGCGAGCATCGCGCTCGCTATGGGCCGCGGGATCCGCGTCATGGTGCGCGCTAGCCACGGCCACAGCCCGGTCGCAAGCAGCAGCAGGCCGCAGAGCAGGAACGCGCCGACCGCGGCATGAAAATCGCCGGTGGTCTTGTGCGCTGCCACCAGCAGAGCCGCCCCCGGCGTCGACCAGGCAAACGAGAGCGGCAGCCGGTAGCGCAGGCTCATCCCGATCGCGAGCGCCCCCTGAAAGACGCAGAGCACGAGCAGACCGGATGCCGCCTCTGCCTCGGTGGCACCCACCGCGCGCAGGCCTGCGATCAGCAGCACGAACGAGCTCGCGAAGCCGGTAATCGAGGCCACGATGCCCGCGGAGATCGGGTGGACGATCGACACGGGCTTCATAGTGGAATCAGCCTAGGGGCGG
>JBDUBG010000136.1:0-3893 GCA_040004215.1 Pseudolysinimonas sp.
TCGTGCTTCCCGTGAGCCGCAACTCGGTCGTGACGGTCTCGCTGTTCACCTTCCTCTGGGCCTGGTCGGACTTCATCTTCGCCTCGACCCTGAACCGCGGCGGCGACCTGCAGCCGATCACCATCGGCATCTACCGCTACATCGGCAACAACACTCAGGACTGGAACGCGATCATGGCCACTGCCGTCGTCGCCTCGATCCCGGCGGCGGTACTGCTCGTCGTCGCTCAGCGCTACGTCGCCGCGGGCGTCACCGCGGGTGCGGTCAAGGACTAGTCGGATTGGCGCTCCCGATCCAGAGACCCGACAGAAAGCAGCATCATGTCTGACACCCTGCCGCTCACCTTCGACGTGCGCGAGATCCCCTTCAGTCGCCGCGGATCCTGGCTCGACTTGTCACCGGTCGTCGCGTTGCACACGGTTCGTGACGACCTCCATCTCGTCACCCACCAGACCGGCATGCACGCGGTGCTGCGCCTGGTTGCCGAACGCGACGGCGCGCGACTTGCGCTGGAGAACACCGCGTCACCCGCTGTGCTGACCTGGACTGACGCGGGCCGCCCGGTCATCGAGGCGGTCTTCGACGGTCTCGACACTGTTCGGTTACGCGGAGACGGCGCTTCGTTGCGCATCGCCGATGCGGCAGAGGTGCTCACGCCCTTCACCGGGACCTACCTGTTTCGTGATCCCATCGATGGCTCGGCGGTGTTCACCTCCTATGAGTCTGGACGGCGGTACCGCGTCACCGCGCTGCGGGGCGAACTGCGGATCGAAGGTTCAGAGGCGCTCGGCGAGAGCGCGCGAGCTGTGGTGGCCACGAGTGGCGACGGCGGCGGCTGGGAGGTCGCTATTGAGGAGTTCGAGGCCGCGCGGCATCCCTATCTCTCGAGTGTTGACTTCGATGCGCTGGTGGCGGCGGCCGCGGCCGATTTTGCCGCGTTCGCCGACACCATCGCCGGCTGGCGGGACTCTTCGACGCCCGCTGCCGAGTTGGCGGCGTACGTGCTCTGGTCGGCGACGGTATCGCCGCGCGGCTTCCTGGGCAGGGAATCGGTGCTGATGTCGAAGCACTGGATGGACAAGGTCTGGAGCTGGGACCACTGCTTCAACGCGCTGGCGCTCAGCCCCGGCGATCCGAGCTTCGCCCTCGACCAGTTCCTGACTCCGTTCGACCATCAGGATTCATCGGGGGCCATGCCCGACTCGGTGACGCACTCCGAGATCCTCTACAACTTCGTGAAGCCGCCGATTCACGGCTGGGCGTTGGCGAAGTTGCGCGAGCAGACCGAGTTGGATCGCGGCACCCTGCTCGGCATCCACCAGCGGCTCGCTGCGTGGACCGACTTCTGGCTCGACTTTCGGCGGGTTCCCGGTCATGCACTCCCGCACTACCAGCACGGAAACGACAGCGGTTGGGACAACTCGACGACCTTTGATCACGACCGCGTCATCGAGTCGCCAGATCTCGCCGGATTCCTGCTCGTGCAGCTCGACGTGCTGATTGCGCTCACAGAGGAGCTCGCACTCGAGGGTGCCGTCGAGTGGCAGCGGCACCGCGATGAGCTGTCGACCGCGCTGCTGGCCGAGTTGTGGAACGGCGAAGCATTCGTCGCCCGTTCGGCCACCGGCGAGCGAATCAGCAAGACGGGCAGTCTGCTCAACCTGCTGCCGATTGTGGCCGGGCGCAGCCTGCCTGCGCAGGTGACCACCAAGCTGGCCGCCGATATCGAACGACACCTCACCGAGTTCGGACCGGCGACTCAGCTGGTCGACTCGACCGAATATGCCGACGACGGGTACTGGCGCGGACCGATCTGGGCCCCGTCGACCATCCTCATCGAAGACGGATTGCGTGTGAGCGGCTTCACCGAGTTGGCCGATGTGGTGAGCAGTAGTTTCCGGCTGCTTTGCGAGACATCAGGGTTCGCTGAGAACTTCGACGCACTGTCGGGTGCGGGATTGCGCGATCGGGCATACACCTGGACCGCCAGCGCCTACCTGCTGCTTGCTCGCCAGGCACAGTCTCATGGCGCCGCCTAGGCTGGAATCCATGGCCGACGACTTTCACCGACCCGCCCTCTTCGGCGGGGGACAGTTCGAGGCGTTCGAGGGCGGTGAAGACCCGGCAAAGGTAATGCGGGCAGCCCACGACAGCGCCCACCAGTTGCTGGCTCGCGCGCAGAGCAGCGACGATCCCGCGGTGGTCGATCGCCTGGTGAGCTACACAGACGAGCACGGCATCGACGCGCTCGCCGAACTGTGGGCGCGGTCAGCCGCGCATAGTCTGCCCGGCGCCCTGTGGCGCATCTACCTGGTGCGGGTGATGATCCGCCAAGACCCGGAGGGTGTCGCTCAGCTGTTCCAGCGGGGCACCGAGGTGCTCAGCACGATCGACCCGGTAGTCGCGGGGGCTCCATCGCCTGCCGGTCCGCAGGAGGTCACCGAGCTCGCCGACCTCATCTTGCGCGGAGTGTTCGACGGCGACTTCGCGATAGCGCTCGAGCGGGCTGCCGCTTTCTGCCGGGTCGAAGCCGCAGGGGCATCCAGCATCGCCGACGACCAGGATGCCGCCAGCCCCGAGCGCGCGACAGAGCTCACCACGCGCGCACTGCGGTTGACGACGACGGCCGAAGAGCTCGCCTGGTGCGCGCGGATGTCGCGGGCCGGCACGCTCGACTAATATCCGGGAACGACCAGGTCGGCCCGCGCCCGAGGGCGGTCGGCGCCGAAAAACTCGGCCTCGCGCCGCATCCAGTCTTCCCAGAGTTCGCGGTGGTCCTCGCCGTCGCGCGCGAGCCCTCTGGCCAATCGCACCTCGTCGGGCGCCTCGACCCAGACGGCCAGACTCAGCTGTCCGACCGACTCGCGACGGGTGGTGGTGACCCCTTCGAAGACGACCAAGGGATGCCACGCCACCGTGCGCCACTCACCGAGGCCTGTGCCGAACTCATCGCCGACCCAGTCGCGCTGCTGGTAGTGCGCGTCGCGTCCGTCGAGCAGAGGTGCAAGAACCTGCTCGTCGAACCGCGGCCACCATCCTGAGAGGTCGCCCCACGAGACGAAGTCGTCGATCTTGATCACCGGGCAGTCGAGTTGGGCCGCCACCGCGCGAGCGAGTGTGCTCTTGCCCGAACCCGAAGGGCCGTCGATCCCGACGATCCGCATGCCGTTCACTGCCTGAGAGCGCCGCGCCAGCGCGCTCACGCGATTCGCCGATTCGGTCACGCTGACATTGTGCAGCACGAGGATCGCAGAGGGGTGGTTACACTATCTGAGCCGGGCCGCGGTAACCCCGGGCCCCAATTTCAGCCGCTCTGAGCGGCCTTTTGCCGAGAGGCGTTCCGCGGTCCGGCGCTCGGCCTTGAGTCACGTTGCCGCAGAACCCTTCAGCGCCGTGACCTCAATCTCGATTTTCATCGACGGGTCAGACAGGCCAGCTTCGATCATCATCGCCGCGGGCTTCGCGTTCACGAACGCGTCGCGCATCGCTGGCCAGCACTGCTCGAACAGCGCGCCGTCTGGCAGAACATAGGTGACCCGCACCACGTCGTCCAGGCTCGAGCCGGCCTGAGCGAGGGCCGTGGCGATGTTGGCAAAGGCTTGTGCGGTTTGCACACTCAGGTCGTCAGAGATGGTCATCGTGGCGTAGTCGAAGCCCGTCGTGCCCGAGACAAATACCCAGTCGCCGGCCACAACGGCACGGGAGTAGCCCATCTGTGTCTCGAAAGTAGAACCCGAACTGATGAACTCGCGAGACATAGCGCTGGCTCCCTCCAATCCGCTGGGGATCGGTATCCGAATACCTTGAGACATCATCACCCGAAAGGTCGTGTCATGCTTGCACTTGTGGCCCAAGATATCGACGCGGTGGACGGAAGTACGTCCGCGGTGTCG
>JBDUBG010000057.1:0-3884 GCA_040004215.1 Pseudolysinimonas sp.
GCCTGCGCAGGTCGATCCCGTCGAGCAGCACCGCGCCCTTCGTCGGGTCGTAGAAACGCGCCATCAGCTTGGCCAACGTGGACTTGCCCGCTCCCGTCGAACCCACCAGCGCCACGGTCTGCCCGGCCGGGATGTGCAACTCGAAGTCGGGCAACACCACTCGATCGGCGTGGTAGGCGAACTCGACGTCGTCGAAGTCGACCGCGCCACGCGCCTGCCACAGATCGATCGGCTGAACCGGATCGGCGACGCTCGGCTCTTCCTCAAGCACGCCCGAGATCTTCTCAAGCGCGGCCGCGGCTGACTGGTACGAGTTATAGAACTGCGCCATCTCTTCCAGCGGATCGAAGAAGCGTCGCGTGTAGAGCACTACGGCGAGCAGCGCCCCGATTTCGAGCCCTCCGCTGAGCACCCGGTATCCCCCGAACAGCAGCACCACGGCGACCGTCACATTGCCGATCAGAATCAGACCGGGGTCGAAGATGCCGTACAGCCGAATCGCCTTGGCGTTGGCATCCCGATAGTCCTCGACCACCGAGCCGAACTCAGCAGCGTTGCGGTCCTCTTTGCGGAACGCTTTCACCGCGCGGATACCGGTCATGGTCTCGACGAACTGCACAATCACTCGCGCCGAAAAGACGCGCGTCTCTCGGAACACCGACTGCGAGCTCTTCTGAAACCAGCGAGTCAAAAAGAACAGCGGCACCAGTGCGCAGGCCAAAATTAACCCGCTCCACGGGTCGAGCACGACGAGGGCAATCGCAATGAACACCATGTACAGGATGCCGGTCACCAAGCCGTTGATGCCCGAGTCGAGCAACTCACGGATGGCCTCCAGGTCGCTGGTCTGGCGCGCAATGATGCGTCCCGAGGTGTAGCTCTCGTGGAACTCCAGGCTGAGACGCTGCACGTGCTGGAACACTCGCTTGCGCAGATCAATCAGGATCGCCTGGGTGATCCGGGCGGACAGCACGGTGAACTGCGAGATCAGGATCGCGCCCGCCACGCCGGCGATCAGATAGCCGCCGACCGTCATCAGGATCGGTAGCCAATCCTTCTGCTTCATCAGCGCAGGCAGCCCCTTGTCGATCCCGATTGCGATCAAGGTGGGACCAGCGACCTGCAGCGCCGTACTCACCACCACAACCAGGAGCGCCAGGGCCACTCGGGCGCGCACCGGGCGCAACAGGATCGCGAGCAGCCGGAGCGACCGCGCCCGGATCTGACGACTCTCTGCGCGCGTGTAGTCGGAGCGCTCCTCACCCTCAACTCCTGCGACGGTGCTCACGCGTTCACCTCAATCTGCTTGTTGTCGTCATCCAGCGAACTGATGACGTATCGGTAGTGGTCATTGCTCGCCAGCAACTCCGAGTGCCGCCCGACAGCGGTCACCCGACCGTTTTCGAGAAGTGCGACCCGATCGGCGAGCATGACCGTCGACGGCCGATGCGCCACGATCAGCGCGGTGGTTGTGCTGAGCACGCGACGAAGCCCTGCCTCGACGCGAGCCTCGGTGTCGACGTCGAGCGCAGAGAGCGGGTCGTCGAGCACCAGCACTGCTGGCCTCGCCGCGACCGCGCGAGCGAGCGCCAGTCGCTGCCGTTGACCGCCGGAGAGGCTGAGCCCTTCTTCGCCAACACGGGTATCTGAGCCTTCCGGCAGCTCAGCGACGAAGTCGGCCTGCGCGATCTCAAGCGCTTCACGCAACACCTCGTCTGCCTCGGCTCCCCCCGCCGCCAGCTCTGGGCGGCCCACCAGTACGTTGTCGCGCACTGACGCCGAAAACAGGGTGGCATCTTCGAAGGCCATGCTCACGTGTCTGCGCAGCTCCTCGCGCGTCAGATCCCGGATATCGACTCCGTCCAATCTCACCGCTCCGCCGGTGACGTCATAGAGCCGGGTCGTCAGCGCGGTCAGAGTCGTCTTGCCGGACCCGGTGAGACCGACCAGCGCCATGGTCTCGCCCGGCTCGAGTTCCAGCTCGATGCCATCGAGCAGATCCGGAACTTCGGCAGGCGAGTCCTGGTAGCGAAAGTGTGCGGCATCGAAGACCAACCGGCCCAGGGGGTGGGCGATCGTCTCAGGGTGCTCGGGGTCTTCGATGGAGTTTGACTCGTCGATCACCTCGAACAGTCGGTCGGTGGCGGTGCGAGTGTCGAGCGTCATCGACAACAAGAAGCCAATCGACTCGATCGGGAAGCGCAACACGGTCGCCGTGGCGAAGAAGGCGAACAACTGCCCAACGGTCAGCGAGTCGGTCGAGGCGAGCCACACGCCACCCAGCAGGCACAGGGCGAATGCGACATCCGGAACCAGAAGCAGCCAGAGCCAGATGCCGGCAATCGCGCGTGCCTTCTCGATCTCGGTGCCACGCAACTGCTCAGCCTGGCGGGTGAACTTCTCGAGCGAGTAGCGGCCGCGACCGAACGCCTTCAGAACCCGGATGCCGTGAACCGATTCCTCGACCGCCGTCGCCAGGTCACCCTGCTGGTCTTGTGAACGGCGCGCCACCGTCGAGTATCGGTTCTCGAAGACGTACCCGTAGATCCAGAGCGGCACCGAACAGACCAGAAAAATGATGCCGAGCTGCCAGCTCCAGAAGAACAGCACCACGAATCCGACAACGATCGTCGCGGTGTTGACCACCAGGAGCACGACGCCGAATGACAGCCAGCGGCGAATCAGACTGAGGTCACTCATCGCTCTCGACAGCAGCTGACCGCTCTGCCAACGGTCGTGGAAGGCGACAGGCAGATCTTGCAATTTGGCATAGAGCGAATTGCGAATCGCGGCTTCGACGTGAGTACCCGGGGTGAGCACGAAGAAACGCCGCGCAGCAATGAAGACCGCCTCGAGCACCCCCAGAAGCAGAACGACCAAGGCTGCTGGCCAAATCTGGGCTCCGTCACCGCTTGCCAACGGGCCGTCAACGAGGCTCTGCAAGATGATCGGGATGCCGAGCGCGACGAGTCCGGCAAGCAGCGCGGCGACCATCCCCCAGATGATGCGGGGCAGGGCAGGGCGCACCCACGGCAGGAGGCGCAGGATCGTGCGCACCGTGTTCAGGCGATGCGCAGGCGGGACGGACGATGGGCTGGAAAGCGTGTTCGACATGACTCTTCCGGAGTCGAGCAGACGCGCGTCGGAAAACGCGCGGTCCGGGGTGGTGGAGTGGTGGCAGTGGTGCTGCGATCCGGCCGCGAGGCTCAGGATCGCCGGGGTGGGCTAGGCGGCTACCGCCGACCGACGGGGGTACTGTCGGCGGCGCCGGCGCGGTGGATGGCGCTGACGCGCGGCTGCGGCGTGGACTTCCGCGCCAGTTCCGTCATAAAAATCTGGCCGTTCGTCGTCATGGCAGGCCTCCCCGAGTAGTTCGTCATACTCTTCGGCGGGAGCCGAACAGCCCTCCAGACTATGCCCGCGCGGGATGTCGAGGCAAGCGAACGTCACCAAGCCGTGACAAAGCGACGCGCTGACTCAGCTGCCGTCTGGAATGTAGTTGCTGCTCACTGCCAGCAGGCCGATGTCGGCGTTCTGACACGCGGGCGTCGGGTCGATCGGCACATATTGGTACTGGGTAAAACCCGGCGGGGTCACCAGCAGGGCTGTGGCCGTCACGATCGTGCAGCCGCCAACGATGCCTGCCTGAGCGATCGTGAGATCGGCCGTCGAGAAGCCATCGACGCTGGCGACGGCGGGATCCGTCGACTCTGAGGGATCGTGCGAGGCGGGCTCGCCCATCGGCTGCTGCGCCTCCGGATTGTCGAACACCACCTTGGCGTAGCCGGTGAGCGCACACTCTTGCTGACTCGTGTTGGCGAAGGTGAGCACGCCGTGGGCGTGACCCGCAGTGTTGTCCGTCGGTGAGTACACGATGTGGAGCT
>JBDUBG010000436.1:0-3880 GCA_040004215.1 Pseudolysinimonas sp.
CGGCACCCTGCTCGCGAGCGGATCGCTCACCGAGAACGGCAAGACGCTCACCGTGCAGTCCGGCGGCAGGTTGACGTCGACCGACGACATCGCCGGTCTGCCGGTGCTCGGCGGGCGACTGGCGACGCCGCCGACGATCGGCGACCTCGCCACCGTTGCCGTGGTCGACGACCCGGTGAACGGCTACTCCAGTGTCAACGGCAAGCCGGCTGTCTCGCTCAACATCACCAAGACCGCAGCTGGCAACACGGTGAGCGTCTCGAAGATCGTGCGCGATGACATCCCGACCCTTGAGAAGCAGCTCGGTGACAACACGAAGTTCACCGTGGTCTCTGACCAGGCACCATCGATTACCACGTCGATTAACAGCCTCGCTGAGGAGGGCGGACTGGGGCTGATCTTTGCGGTTGTCGTGATCTTCTTCTTCCTGTTCTCGGTGCGGTCGACCCTGGTGACCGCCATCTCGATCCCGGTGTCGGTGTTCATCACCTTCCTGGGCATGACGGCGGCGAGCTACACGCTCAACGTGATCACGCTGGCAGCGCTGACGATCGCGATCGGACGCGTGGTCGACGACTCGATTGTGGTCATCGAAAACATCAAGAGACACATCTCTCTCGGCGAAGAGAAGCTGACGGCGATCAAGAACGCGGTGCGAGAGGTCGCGGTAGCAGTTACCGCCTCAACGGTCACCACGGTTGCCGTCTTCTTGCCGGTCGCATTCGTCGGCGACATCACCGGCGAACTGTTCCGGCCCTTCGCGCTGACCGTGACCATGGCGCTGCTGTCGTCACTCTTCGTCGCGTTGACGATCGTGCCCGTGCTTGCCTACTGGTTCTTGGGTAACAAGAAGACAGTCCACAAGCACGCAGAGGGCGAGCCGACCCCGGCTACCGTGTCGCACAACGAGCTCGAAACCCCCACCAGGCTGCAGAAGGTCTACTTGCCGGTGATCCGGTGGACGCTCAAGTTCCCAGCCGTCGTGCTCGTGGCGGCGCTTCTGCTCCTCGCGGGGAGCGGCCTGGCAGCCAGCGGCCTCAAGACCAACTTCATCGGTAACAGCGGGCAGAACACCCTCACCGTGACGCAGAAGCTGCCGCTCGGGAGCAGCCTCGAGGCTCAGAACACCGCATCCAAGACCGTCGAGAAGACCCTGCTCGGGATCACGGGCGTCAAGACCGTTCTGCTCACCATCGGATCGGGAGGCAGTTCGCTGCGTGCGGCATTCTCGGGAGGCGGATCGACAACCTTCTCGCTCACTACCGACCCGAACGCCGACCAGGCTGCCCTGCAGAACACGGTGGCCAAGAAGCTCAAGGCGATCACCGGCCAGGGCGACATCAAGCTTCAGGCCGCCCAGGGCGGCTTCGCCTCGTCGAACATCGAGATCGACATCACCGCCGGAAGTGACGCGGATCTGCGCAAGGCGAGCGACAACATCCTGGCCAAGGTCGACGCGTTGAAGGTGGTCTCGCAGGCGTCGAGCAACCTGTCGGCGTCGCTGCCATACCTCGCGGTGCAGATCGACCGAGCGAAGGCGGCTGCCGATGGTCTGACCGAACAGCAGGTCGGCGGGATCGTCACGCAGGCAATGAACCCGAGTGCGACCGGAACGATCGTGATCGATGAGAAGACGCTCTCGATCTACGTCAACAACACGAACAAGCCCACGACGCAGGCCGAGCTCGAGGCCTTCTCGATCCCGACCCTGAAGGGAGCTGTGCCGCTCACCGACCTCGCCACGGTGACCACCGTGAACGGCCCGTCCAGCATCACCACGATCAAGGGGCTACGCAGCGCCACGTTGACCATCGTTCCCGGTACCGACAACACCGGTGACGCCTCCGCTCAGGTGCAGAAGGCGGTCGACTCGGCCACCCTCCCGGCCAGCGCAACCGTCGCCCTCGGGGGCGTGACATCGCAGCAGAGCGACTCGTTCCAGCAGTTGGGACTCGCCCTCCTGGCTGCCATTCTGATCGTCTACGTCGTGATGGTCGCCACGTTCAAGAGCCTGCGTCAGCCCCTGCTCCTGCTCGTGTCGATTCCCTTCGCGGCGACCGGTGCGATCGCGCTGCAGATCATCTCGGGAGTCCCGCTCGGCGTCGCATCGATCATCGGCGTGCTGATGCTGGTGGGGATCGTGGTCACGAACGCCATCGTGCTCGTCGACCTGATCAACCAGTACCGGGTGCGCGGAATGAAGGTGGGCGAGGCGATCGTCAACGGGGCGTCTCGCCGTCTGCGCCCGATCCTGATGACCGCCCTCGCGACCATCGGCGCGCTGTTGCCTCTGGGGCTTGGCATCACCGGCCACGGCGGGTTCATCTCGCAGCCGTTGGCGATCATTGTGATCGGCGGCTTGGTGTCGTCGACGCTGCTCACTCTGCTCGTGCTGCCGGTGCTGTACTACCTGGTCGAGGGGGCAGCAGAGCGGCGGGCTGAGTACCCGAAGCTCACGGGCTCGGCGCTCACCCGGGTGCTCGCCATTGCGGGCGGAGTGCTCCTGGCCGCAGGGATCGCATTGGTGACGGGTGCGGTCATCCGCGACATGGGCTCCACCTCGTTCGATTCGCTCAAGGCGGTCCAGTCATTCGTCAAGGCGTCGCCCTGGACCCAGCTGGGAGCGGTGGGTGCGGCGATGGGGCTGCTCGCGCTTGTCGCGGCCCTGATCGTCTGGTTGGTGCGCAGCGCACGCAACCGGCGCGCGCATCCGGTCGAAGCGGTGCGGGTGACTCAGCCTTCTTCGGAGCCCGAGCCGAGTGTGTCGCGGTAGAAGGAAACGATCTTCGCCTTCAACTCGGGGCTGAGCATCGCAACGGAGTGCAGGCGACCCGCTACCTCCACGTAGGTGGTGGGCACTCCGACTGCGCGCAACGCGCTCACGAATCGCCTCGACTGCGCGATCGGGATCAGTTCGTCTGTCGAGTTCGCGACGAAGAAGGGCGGGTCGTCGTCGCTCACCGCGAAGAGGGGTGATGCGACGCGCGCCGCCGGACAGTCGGCTTCGGCGGTGCAGCCGAGGAAGTTCAGCTGGACGGGGATGAAGTCATCGCGCGCATCGGCACCTGAGAGGTCGGTGGGGCCACTGAGCTCTGCGACGGCCGCGACGCGAGAGCCGACCCGAAGGGAGCCGGAGCCCACCGTGCCGAGCAGCGCCGCCAGGTTGCCGCCTGCCGAGCCGCCGAACGCACCGATCCGGCTGGGGTCGAGGTTGAAACGGGCGACCTGTTTCGGTGCCCGGAGCCAGTTAACGGCGGTGCGGACATCATCGAGCGCCGCTGGGAACATGAACTGCGGAGCCATTCGGTAGTCCACCGAGAAGGTCGGGTAGCCGGCAGAAGCCAGCCACTGGCAGACGGAACGGTAGGCGATGTCGTCCTTGTCGCCACGCGTCCAACTGCCGCCGTGGATCACCACGATCGCGGGACGCGGGCTCGGCTTCTCGTCCGCGCGGTCGTGACGGGGGAGGCAGGCATCCAGCAGCAGGGGCTGGTCGTCGGCATCTCCATACCTGAGGTTCGGGATCACCGGAACGCCGGGGTCGGTCCCGAGCGCGGGATTCACTGCCTGAACGGTCGGGGTGATGGTGGCGGCGGCGGACCCGGTCGGTGCGCAGGCGCTGAGCACGCACAGGAGAGTGCACAGCCCCAGCAGAGCTGCAGAGCCGGAGCGAGCAGCACGCATGATCCGCGATTGTAATGCGCGAAGCCGAGGAATCGACTAACGTGGTCAGGTCGGCTCACGACACTTCACGGGCCCCGTCATCACATAGCGGGCCTGTTTGCACCACTGTCAGTCGTGCGGGCCGGATCATCAGCGCATCCGTTGATGAGGAATCCATTCAGGAAAACGGCCCCGGTCAGTATCGCCCGGGTTCTCG
>JBDUBG010000459.1:0-13094 GCA_040004215.1 Pseudolysinimonas sp.
CGTGCGGAACTGCGCGAGCGACGTCGCGTGCTCCCCGCCGCGAAGCGGGCCGCCGACACCGAAGCGCTCACTCGAAACCTGGTCGAGCTGGTCAGCGACCTCGGCGCAGACTATCTGGCCGCGTACCTGTCGACTCCCGACGAACCAGACACGCGTGGCTTCTTGGCGTGGACGGCCGAGCGGGGCACGCGGGTGCTCATCCCGGTGTCGCGCAACGACGGGTTGCTCGACTGGGCACCGTACGACGGGGACGACGAAGACACCGATGCGCTCGGCATGCCCACTCCGACCACGGAGCTGTTGGGCCCGATCGCGATCAACGGCGTCGACTTGATCCTGGTGCCTGCGGCCGCTGTCGACCGGACCGGGATGCGGATGGGCTGGGGCATGGGGTACTTCGACAAGACGCTCGGCAGCATGGAAGCATGTCCGCCCGTCTATGCTGTGATCTTCGACGACGAACTCGTCGACTCCGTGCCGCGCGAGCGTCACGACATGCCGGTGAACGGTGTCGTGACACCGGGCGGCATCGTCTCGTTCTGAGGACTTCTTTTCACCCATGCCGACCTACTCATATCGCTGCACAGAATGCGGCGACGCCTTCGACATTCAGCAGGCCTTCACCGATGACACGCTCACTGTCTGCCCGAACTGCGGCGGCTCGTTGCGCAAACTGTTCAACACGGTGGGGGTCACCTTCAACGGTTCGGGCTTCTACCGCAACGACAGCCGCGCGAAGCAGCCGTCCGAGAAGGGGCCGTCGTCGGATTCGTCGTCGTCGGATTCCTCGTCAGCGCCAAGCTCAGCGCCCAGCTCAGCGCCCAGCGCTCCTGCAGCGCCAGCCCCCGCGAATGCCAGCACGACCTCAAGTAGCAGCTCAACCCCCCGCAACAAGGAGTAGTCGAATGATTCAAGGTTTCAAGGAATTTATCCTCCGCGGCAACGTCATCGATCTCGCTGTCGCGGTGGTCATCGGCGCCGCCTTCACAGCCGTTGTCACGGGCCTCGTCAACGGCATCTTCAACCCCGTGATCTCGCTGCTGTTCAACGCAAGCGACCTCTCGAAGGCTGGCATCCCGCTGCGTGCTGCGTCCGCCGGGCACGATGCCGTGATCCTGTCCTGGGGCCTCGTCATCGCGGCAGTGATCCAGTTCCTGCTCGTTGCCGTGGTTGTCTACTTCGCGCTGATCGTGCCGATGAACTACGTGAAGGCACTGCAGGCGAAGCGTGCAGGCGTGCAGGAGGAAACGCCGGCAGCGCCGACGGACACCGAGTTGCTGATCGAGATCCGCGACCTGTTGGCTGCCCAGAACAAGCGCTCCTAGCCCGTCGCTTCAGGCTCCCGGGCCGGGCCGTCGATGACTCGGCACGGGCAGGGCTGCAGAGGTGCCCCGTCGAGGGCTGACCGAAGCTCGAGGGTGACGGTCAGACCCCGATGGTGTTCTGGTTGTGCAGGACCGTCCTTCACAACCAGAGTGCGCTAGTAGTGAGGCGGCTTGTCCGTTCGCATTCGGTCGTCGTTCTCGCCTCTCGCGTGCCGGGCGGGCTCCGGCGCGGGTGCCGGATCGGTTCCCGGGGGCGGCTGGGTCGTCACGCGGCGGCGATGTCGTGGGCCGCGCGACGGCGCCGGCGCCGGCGAATCAGCGGGCCGCGGATGCTCCGGTTCAGACGGGCTGAGGTGCGACAATGATCGGGATCTCTTGCGTCATGGTGCCGCCCTGCAGGCCGGCAAGACGCGCAATGCGATCGGCAACAGCATCCGGGTCGCTGAAGAGCTCGAACGCGTGCACCCGGGCATAGTGCCATCCCAAACGGCGCAGCACCTCGGGGCGAAGTCGAAGCGACTCTCGCAGGCTGCGTCCTTCCAGCACTGCGTCGGTGTCGACCACGATGCACGTGCCGCCATGTGCGGCCACCAATCCGAGCTTGCCGCGGTGCCCCAGTGCGGTGCGCAGGCCACGAGTGGCAAGCCGACCGGCCAGATCGACGAGCATCGGATCGCTGTCATCGGGCAGCGGAGGCTCTGCTCGCCGAGCCGCGATTTCGTCGAGAATCTCAGCCAACGCCACGGCGCCGTGCTGCAGGCGGCCATCTTCGACATCAGAAGGGCGGAAGCACGACACAATCACCAGCGAGCGGCGCGCGCGGGTCATCGCGACGGCGAGCAGACGCTCTCCGCCAGGCTGACCCAGCGGACCGAAATCGGCGAGCACCCGGCCGTGCGGTGTCCGGCCGTAGCCGATGGAGAAGATGACGCGATCACGGCTCTGCGCGACGGCGCGCCCGATCGGCAGCACGGCAAACGCCTCTGCGCTGTCGCCCAGCACGAACTCGCTGAGTTCTGGACGGGTGGTCATGGCCGCGAGCACCGCCTGCAGAACCCGCACCGCGTGCTTGTCGCTGGCGGTCACCACCATGAGCGACTCATGCGGACGCACCGCAGCATGCTCGAGCACCAACTCGACTACCCGGTCGACTTCGGCATCGACACTCTCGACGGCGCCGGTGTCTGAATCAGGCATCCCGGTGCCACCGGTGACGTAGTCGAGCACCAGACTTCCGTGGCCGAGGAAGGATCCCGCCCATGGCAGCGAATCGATGCGCCCGCCATAGAAGCGACGGTTGACCAACTCGGCGAGATCTTCGCCGCCCGCGCGGTAGCTGCGGGTCAGGCTGAGGCTCGGAAGAAGTTCGGCCAGGCGCGCCAGAGCCGACCGTGCGTGAAGTTCGTCGAGTGCGCGTGCACCGGGGCCGAGGTCGAGGTTAACGGGGACTGTGGCCACGGCATCCGGGTCGGCGAGAGCGATCTCGAACGTCGACGGGGTCTGCGTCACCGGATCGCCGAACGCGACCACCTGCTTGGCTCGACGGATCGCACCGATATTCTCGGCCACCGTCGTAGCGCCAGCATCGACCAACAGCACGGTGTCGAAGGGCATCGCGTCGCTGACAGCGTCGATCTCGTACGGTGAGGCGAGCCAGATCGGGGCGACCGAGCGCGCCAAGTGCGGGGCTGAGCGCTGCAACGCGCTCGAGGTCAGACCGTCAACAACCAGCAACTGCTTGAGGTCGACCGCCTCATCCGGCCAATCGACCAAGCCGATCTTCCAGTTCTCGGCCAGCTGCCAGGCGAGCAGTTGCGCACTGCCAGCAGCGTGCGCCTCGTCGACGAGGCGGAAGTCGGCCTCCAGCCGCTCGAGCACTTCGGCCTTGGCGCCGAGCAAAGCCCGGTCGCTAGCCAGCAGCGAGTCGAGGGCCGAACGCCACCAGGCCAACTCGAGCTCTGCAGCGATCTGGTCTTCTGGCACATGGCGAGCGGCGAGATCGGTGAGCAGCGGGTCGAGCTCCAGGGTGCGCATCGTCGACACCAGTTCGCTGCGTTCCTGGAGGTTCTGCAGCACATCTGAGTCTTCGGCGAGGTCAGCCAGCAGATCACCGAGCGTGTGCAGAGGAAGCGCCGAGAGCTGCGTCTCACGAGTCACGTGCCCGAGCGGCCCATCGAGCGCCGCGAGATCGGCCGAGACCTGTTGCCAGGCCACCGCGACATCTGAGATGCCGACCGGCACCTCTGGCACGACGCCCGCGACGACGAAGCGTTGCCACAAGATGCGCTGTCGCTGCACGGCACCGAGCGCGTCGTGCAAATCGCCGACGTGCATCCCGGGGCGCACGTACTCTTTTGCCAGCTTCCTGAGACGGCGACGATTCGCTGATGACATCTCTGGCGCATCGCGACGTGACGCGGTGGCGACGATCAACTCGCTCAGAGAACGGTCGAAAACGGCGGGAACGAAGCGGTCAAGCGTGTCGCGGATGTCGGTCAGCAGCTTCAGGTAGACCCCGAGTTCACCGACCGTCTCGAACGGCCGCATGCGAGTGGAACCGATCAGCTGCTGTGCCCGAACGAGCAGTCGAGGCAGCTCTTCACCGTGCAGCTTCTGGGCGAGAGCGTGCGCCCGATGTGCGTCGTCTCCGTTGCTGAAGCGTGCGCCGTACCAGGGCGAGTCACCGGGTCCGTACCGGAACTCTCCGAGCTGGGCGGCCTCGAGCATCGTCTTCGCAACGCTGGCTCGATCGTTGGCCATCCGCTGGACGGTCGCGTGGTCGAGCCGCGCCGTGGTGGCGGGCGGCACCGGAAGCAGTGCGAGACGCGACAGCTCATTGACGCAATCGACAACCGAGATTCCGAGTTCGGGATCAACGCGGCTGAGGGAGCCGCGGTAGTCGAGCAGCACGCTCCGCAGGCGGACGAGGGCCTCGTCGACCTCGCTCAGCTTGGGCTGGTGTGAACGTTCGTTGCGCGCGATCGAGCGCACCACATCCCGACGCAGGGTAGACGGAGAGACAGCAACCCCCGCCAGCCCGATGTCGGCCAGTCGCTGGGCGATGCCACGCAGCGTCGCGCGACGCGGACTGACCACGAGCACACGCTTGTTTTGCCCGACTAGGATGCCGAGCGCGTTGACGATCGTTTGCGTGCCACCGGTGCCGGGCATGGTTTTGACGACCACGGAGTTTCCCGCCGCGATCTGCGCGATCACCAACTCCTGTTCGGCATCCGCGTCGAGCAGCAGCACATCGGTCGATGGATCCCGGTGGTCGGAGTCGATCGGCTCGACCGGCGCCGAGCCCTCTTCGAGCGTCCAGCGCGCCGTGGTGTTGCCCGCCAACGCGTCGAGCACCGGATGCTCAAGATCGAAGACGTCGGCCACCAGATTCGGCGCCACCTCAGCGAACGACGAGACAACGAGCCGCGGTTGAACGGAGAAGTTGGGCACGTGCCCGGTCAGGGCGCGCAGCTGATCGATGACGGCGTTCGGCTTGAAGGAGCCGCTGGCATCACTGAGCGCGACGAAGGTGTCGGGGTCGAGCACCACTCCGAACTGCCGTTCGAGCGCCGTCGCGAGTGCCGGATTGAGCACGGGCATGCCGCGCAGTTTGAGCTCAAAGTCTCGGCCATGCCGGCGGATCGCGAGCGGACGCAGCAAGATCGGAGCGCAGAACTCCTGCTTGTCTGTGCCGCTTCCTGTCGTCCAGCCCGCGAGGCCGATCCCGAGGTGCACCGAGTCGATGCCACGGGTGGTCGACAGCTCGAGCCCTTTTGAACTCACGTTGTCAGCCGCGAGACGAGCAGCCCGCAGGGCGACATCGTCACGAATTAATTGCGACAGCAGGGTGGTTTGGCCGGTGATGAACCGCGCGAGGCCACCGGGATGCGTCGCGCTCAACTCAATCCGCGTGCTCGCGTCGTCGACGAAATGCAGCAGCGGCGAGCGGCCGCCGACCGCGGCGAGCTCGGCCCGCCACTGAGAGCGGACGGGATCCGCGACATCTGCCCGACTCAGCCCTGCCTGTCCCAATCCGTCCTGCCCGGAGGGCACAGCGCGAGAAACGGCGACCGGGCGCTCAGCGCTCACGGTTCCGTCTTCAGTCACGAGATCCTCACCCCGTCGATTCGCAGGCCACACACGGCCAGGTTACGGCGCTGCCTTGCGGAAACCCCGGATCCCGCGGGGGGTTTCGCGAATCGCTGTTTCGCTCGCCTGGTCGGGTGACGTCATAGAATCGCGCCATGAACCTGCCGACGGTCCTCGGCATCGTGGTGGGAATCGTCGTCACCGCGTTCATCGTGCTGATGGTCGTGGGCGTCACCCTCCTCGTGCGCCGCTCCCGCGAACAGGCCATCGCGCCCGCCCCCGGTCGCACCGACGCGGGCATCGCACTCGTGAGGGCCGACGACGCGGTGAAAGAAGGGGAAGACGAGCTCGCCTTCGCGGTGGCGCAGTTCGGTGACGACCGCACCCGCGAGTTCGCCAGCACCCTCGCGACCGCGCACGCGAACCTGACCCGGGCATTTCGATTGCAGCAGCAGCTCGACGACTCCCAACCGGACAGCGACCAGCAGCGCGCAGAGTGGACCCACCAAATCCGCTCGCTCGCCGACGGAGCACGCACCTCGGTGACCGCGATGGCGGCAAGCTTCGATGAGCTTCGCCGCACAGAAGCCGGCGCACCAGACACGCTGAAAGTGCTGCGCGCGTCCTTGGTTGCACTCGCCACCCGTCGGGCGGCAAGCGCCCGCACCGTTGCCGACCTCCGCACGAAGTACCTCGACTCGGCAATCAGCACGGTAGGCGCCAATCTCGACGCCGCAGATGTCGCGCTGGCGGCCGGCGCGACAGCAGCAGATGCCACGGATGCTGCCCTCTCTTCGAGCACCGTGCCGAACGTCACAGACAAACTCAAGTTGGTGCAAGACGCGGTCGGCACCGCCACTCAGCAGTTGGACGCGATCGACCACCGGCGCGACGAACTCGCGTCGGCCGAGGCGAGCATCGCCAACCTGGTGACCGAGTGCACCGGCGCGGTCGCGGCGGCCAAGACGCTGCGGGATGCCCCGCCAGATCCGGACTCCGCGACGGCGGTCAACAATGCAATCGCCACCCTGCAGAGCGAACTCGCCGCGTCAGCGAAAGCTGGACGGCGCGACCCGGCCGCGCGGCTCGACGCCCTCGTGGATGCCAGTGACAAGCTCGATGTCGCCGTCGCCGCCGCCCAGAATCAGCAGCGGCGGCTCGATGGGGCGCGCGCGGCGCTCGGCGGAGCCATGGTCTCGGCGACGAGCCAGATTGCCGCGGTCACTGACTTTATCGACGGGCATCGCTCCGGAGTCGGCGCTGACGCGCGCACCCGACTCGCCGAGGCACAGCGTCAACTCATGCTGGCGCAGAACGAGGCAGACCCTGTCAACGCGCTCGACATCGCGCGGCGGGCACAGACCAACGCGCGCGACGCAGATGCCCTCGCAAAGTATTCGGCGGGCGATGGCGTGCACGCGCCATACGCCACCTAGGAATTCACGACGACGTGCGGCACCGCTAGCTACGCGCGACGAGCTCCAGGGGCTCGGCGAGCATGACGGCCAGCTCGCGAAGCAGCATTCCGGCCGCAACAGCATCGCTGCGTCGCGGGTCGAAGGCAAGGCTCAGCGGCAGCATCGCGCGCACCTCGATGCGTCCGTCGACCTCGGCCGGCTGACGCACCACAGCTCCCACGCTGAGCACCGCGGCATCTTCTGGCAGCCCGGATGCCGCCTCCGCCAGTTCGATCGCGGCCGTCAACTCACTCACCCGCAGCCCGTGTCGGGCGGGCAGCACTGGCCAGCGCGCGTCGACTCCGGGATGCCGTGAGCCAGCTGACAGCAGAGCCCGCGCGACGAAGCCGCGCAGTGATACCCGTTCGGCAGAAACGCGAGCGTGTGCGTCGAGCCGCTCAACGATGTCTATCAGCTCGGTGACGTCGACAGTCGCCGACTCAACAGAGAGCGCGACGACAGCAGCTCCCGCCGACGCGAACGATGGGCCCGCAGACCGGGGCAGGCTGGGGGTGAGCGTCATGGCGGTTCCTCTCGGTTTCGCCTATCGTGCGCGCTGACCACCCGAACGCACAACCGGTCTTCTTAATACCGTGCAATGTGCACAACCGCGGGTGCGCGTTCCGTGCCAGACTGCGTCACATGCCCGAACTTGATGGAACCGACGCCCGAATTCTGCTCGCCCTGCGCGAGGATGCGCGCCTCTCAGGAGTGGAACTCGCGCAGCGACTCGGCTTGTCACGCAACACCGTGCAGGCTCGGCTGGCACGGCTCGAGACCGGCGATGCGCTGGCCGGCGTCGACGGCCGCGTCGAGCAGCGCGCGCTCGGCTACCCGCTCACCGCCTTCGTCACGGTGCGTGCCGACCAGCACCGGCTGCCGTCGATCGAGCACGAGCTTGCCGCGATCCCCGAGGTCGTCGAGGTGCACGGGATCGCCGGCGAGAGCGACATGCTCATCCGCCTGGTCGCGAAGGACGCAGACGACCTGTACCGAATAGCTGGCGCTCTGCTGTCGGTCCCCGGCGTCGAGCGCACCGAGGTCGCACTCTCGGTGCGCGAGATGGTCGCCTACCGAACGACACCCCTTCTGCAAGCGCTCGCCGACGACAGCTCACGTCGCACGTCGCAGGAGTGACACGTGGATCCCCTGCACCTCGCGTTCCTCGCGATGGCGGGGGTGGCAGCCGGCATCCTCGGCACCGCCGGTGGAATCACCTCACTGATTGCGTACCCAGCCCTGCTCGTCGTCGGCGTCCCCCCGTTCTCAGCAAATGTCACCAGTTCCATCGCGCTGCTGGGCAGCGGGGTCGGCTCGACACTGGGATCGCGGCCAGAGCTGCTCGGGCACGGCGCGACCCTGCGACGTTGGGCGCCGGTCGCCGTGGTGGGCGCCCTCGCTGGCGCCTTCCTCTTATTGATCACCCCACCCGGCGTCTTCAGCTGGATCGTGCCCTTCCTGGTCGCGGCTGCCGGCCTGCTTCTGCTCGCCCAGCCGCGCATCACCCGCTGGCACGCCGCGCGTGAGCGTCCGATCGGCGCGGCGGCGATCGCGGCGGCGATCCTGGGCGTGACAATCTACGACGGCTACTTCGGCGCCGGATCCGGAGTGCTGATGATTGCGGTCGTGCTGATCCTCATCGACCATGACCTCGCGCGGGCGAACGCGCTCAAGAACGTTCTGCTGTTCATCGCCGACCTGCTGCCGGCCGCGCTCTTCGCGCTGGCGGGGCCGGTGGTCTGGGCCGCCGTGCTGGCGCTCGCGGCCGGCTCGCTGCTCGGCGGGCTGGTCGGTCCGCGGCTGATGCGCCGCGCTCCGCGCACCGCAATTCGCATCGTGATCGCGTTGCTTGCCCTGGGATTGGCGGCCTGGCTGCTCCTCCAAGCTGTGTTCATGCTGTGAACGGAATCTAATCCAATCCCTTCGAGAGGGAGTGCCGAACTCACTGCACAGGGTCGATCGACATTCCATCTCTGATAGAAGGACACACACAACATGAACAAGATCTCTCGCACCGTAATTGGGCTCGCCGCAGCTGGCTTGCTCATCACAGGAGTCGGCATCTCAGCGGCCAACGCGTCGTCTGACGCTGTCTCTGCCTCCAAGATCCCGGCGCCGGTCGCCGCGGTCCCCGAGCTCTTCGGTGGCAACACCGCCGTCGCGCTCGACAAGGGCTTCACCGACGCGCTCACCTCGCTGGGGCTCACCCCCGGCACGGTCGGCACCGCGACGCTCGACGACACCGGCATCCACTTCCCGATCACCGGCGGCTCCGTCGTCTACTGGTCGCCGGATGGCAAGTACCGCCCGTATGTGCAGGGCATCATCCAGCACGACGGCTCGGGCCTCAGCCTGACCGCCGGCAGCACCGTGGTCGAGCTGACCAACTTCACGATCAACCCGGGAAACTCGAAGCTCTACGGTGACGTCGCAGTGAACGGTAAGGTCGCGGCAACGCAGGCTTACCTGTTCAGCCTGCACGGCGGAACGCTGAAGGCGCTGCAGCTCGACGGCAACAACGCCGTCCTGACCGGCACCACGGTGCACGTCTCGGGTACGGCTGCTGGCCTGCTTGACCAGGTGTTCGCTACCGACGCCGTCAAGGGTGGACTGCTTGTGGGCGTCGCCACCATCACGGCTCAGATCAGCAAGTAAGTAGTTGACAACTCAGTAACACGAACGGATGGGCCGCGGCGATTTATCAGCCGCGGCCCTTCCGCCGTTCCCATCTCTCACTCGCACGCGGGCCCGGCAGGAGGCAAACATCATGACCGAATCACTCGTGGGCATCATCGGTGGCTCTGGCCTCTACCGCCTGATGGATGCCGCGGCCTCTGAGCCCCGCACCATCGCGACTCCCTACGGCACGGCCCAGGTCGCCATCGGGGAGTTCGCCGGCCGCTCGGTCGCCTTCCTCACCCGTCACGGCGCCAACCACTCGGTCGCGCCGCACCTCATCTCGTACCGCGCCAACATCTGGGCGCTGGCATCGCTCGGGGTGACAGCCATCGTCTCGAGTTCGGCCGTCGGCGGGTTGACCGCCGAGTATCCGCCCGGCTCTCTCGTGTTGACCGATCAATTCATCGACCGCACCCACGGCCGAGCTGACACCTTCTTCGATCGCGGTTCTGAGCTGGGCGGCTCTGTGCAGCACCTTGCCGCGGCAGATCCCTTCGATCCCGTTCTGCACCGAATCGCACGTGCCGCTCTGACCGTGGCCGGCGAGCAGTTCATCCCGTCTGGCACCGCGGTCGTCATCCAAGGACCACGTTTCTCGACACGCGCCGAGTCTCGCTGGTTCGCCGCCTCGGGGGGCCACATCATCAACATGACGATGTACCCAGAGGTGCCGCTCGCCGCCGAGCTCGGCATGGGCACCGTTAACCTGGCGTTTGTGACGGATTCGGATGCGGGAGTTGACGCCGGCACGGAGGCCACCGCCACGTCGGCAGTGGACCCCGACTCCGTCTCGCACGAACTCGTGCTGGGCCGCCTGGCTGAGGCCCAGCCGCGCATCGTCGCGGCCATCGAAACCATCGTGCGCGCCATCCCCGACGACTACACGGGAGTCGAGCTGATCCCGGCTGCCGCCGTTGCCGAAGTGCTCGCGCGTGAAGTCATCGCCGAGGAACTGCCATGACCGCACTGCTCGTGACCGGAGGCGCCGGCTTCATCGGCGGCGCGATCGTCGCCAATGCCCTGGAGCGCGGCTGGCAGGTGCGCGTGCTCGACTCGCTGCGCGCCGATGTGCACGGCGCTGCCCCCGAGATCGACCAGAGGGCGGAGTTTCTGATCGGCGATGTGCGCGACGTCTCGGCCGTGCGTGACGCGCTCGACGGCATCGACCTGGTCAGCCACCAGGCCGCGAAGGTCGGGCTCGGTGTCGACTTCTCTGACGCGCCCGACTACACAGACAGCAACGTGACCGGCACTGCAGTCCTGCTGGCAGGCATGGCGGAGCGCGGCATCCGGAATGTGGTCGTCGCCTCGTCGATGGTGGTCTACGGCGAGGGCGCATACCTCGACGCCGACGGTCCGGTTCGGCCGGGCGCGCGATCTGTCGCCGACCTCGACGCCGGTCGTTTCGACCCGCTCGGGGCGGATGGCGAGTCGCTGCATCCCGAACTCATCGACGAAGACGCGCCACTCGATCCGCGCAACGTATACGCGCTCAGCAAGCTCGCTCAAGAACAGCTGGCATCGGCCTGGGCGCGCTCAACCGGTGGCCGCGCAATTGCGCTGCGCTACCACAACGTCTACGGGCCCGGGATGCCGCAGAACACCCCGTATGCCGGCGTCGGGTCGCTCTTCCGAAGCGCGCTCGAGCGCGGCGAGGCCCCACGAGTCTTCGAGGACGGACACCAACGCCGCGACTTCGTCCACGTGCGCGACGTGGCAGCTGCCAACCTCGCGGCACTGCATGCCGTCAGCGGCATGGCCGAGGGATCGTTCCGCCCCTTCAACGTCGGCAGCGGCAGCGTGCACACGATCGGGGAGCTCGCCTCGGCGCTCAGCGACGCGGCAGGCGGCTCCGCTCCCGTTGTGACCGGCGAGTACCGTCTCGGCGACGTGCGGCACATCACCGCTTCCTCGGCACGCATCGCCGACGAGTTGGGCTGGCGCGCGTCGATCGCGTTCGACGAGGGGATGCGCGAGTTCGCTACCGCTCCGCTCCGCGCGTCAGTTGCCCCCGCGGTGGGGCGCGCATGACGGCCCCTCTCACGACCCCGCTCGTCGACGTCGTGTTCCCCTGCCTGAACGAAGAGGGGGCAATCGTTGGGGTGCTCGGCAGGCTTCCTGCTGGGTATCGGGGCATCGTCGTTGACAACGGCTCGACCGATCGATCGGCCGAACTCGCCCGGGAAGCGGGCGCCGTCGTGGTCACGGAGCCACGGCGCGGATTCGGCGCAGCCGCCCACGCCGGCCTGCTCGCGGCCACCGCTCCCCTCGTCGCATTCTGCGACGCGGACGGCTCGATGGATCCCGCCCAACTGCCCTCATACGCAGAGCTTCTCGCGAGCGGCGAGGCCGACCTGGTGCTCGGTCGACGCATCCCCACGACGCGCGGCGCATGGCCGTGGCACGCCCGGATCGCGAACCGGGTGCTCGCGCGGGTGTTGCGACGCGCAGCTGGCGTGCAACTGCACGACCTCGGTCCCCTGCGGATCGCCCGACGTCAGGCCCTCCTCGAGCTCGACCTGCGCGACCGACGCAGCGGCTATCCGCTCGAGATGGTGCTCGCGGCATCCCGGGCGGGCTGGACGATCGTCGAACGCGACAGCGCGTATTCGCCCCGCATCGGCCGGTCGAAGGTTACCGGCACGGTGCGCGGTTCGATAACCGCGGTGCGCGATATGACCGGCCTGCTCCGCCGGGCCAACCACGCAACGGAGGCCGCAGCATGACCACGCTCGTCGTCATCGCCAAGGAGTGCCTGCCCGGGCGGGTGAAGACCCGGTTGCATCCTGACCTCACCCTCGAACAGGCAGCGCAGGCGGCATCTGCCAGCCTGGCCGACACCTTTGCCGCGCTGGCTGGGCTGCAGGCCGATCGGCGGATTCTCGCCTTTGACGGCATCGTTCCGCCCCCCGGCTCCGAACCATACGACGTGATCTCTCAATCGGCCGGCGACCTCGACGAACGGCTCGCCGCCGTCTTCGATGCCATTGAGGGGCCGACTCTCCTGGTCGGAATGGACACGCCACAACTGAGCGCCGCCGACCTCTCGCCATATTTTCCCTGGCCAGCCGATGTGGACTTCGTGTTCGGCCCAGCGCTCGACGGCGGATTCTGGTGCCTCGGCATGCGCGAACCGCGCGGCGACCTCATTCGCGGCGTTCCGATGTCGCGTGACGACACCGGGGTGCTGCAGCTGCAGCGACTCTGCCAGAGCGCGGGAGCGACGGGTCGCGAGATCCGGATGCTGCCGCCGCTGATGGATGTCGACACCATCGTCGAGGCGCGCGCCGTCGCCGCCCTCGCTCCCGACACGCAGTTCGCCCGCACCCTGAGCGCCATGGGGGCTGTCGCATGAGCGAGTTCGCCACCTTCGGCTCTGGCGGGGCAGAGCCGTACGCCCGGGCGCTGCTGCAAGAGGAAGAGACCCTCTATTTGCACTCCGTCGACGGCGCACGCTCCCGTATCGACGTCACCCGCTGGACCGATGACGCCGATGCGGTCGACCGCGCCCTCCTTCGCCGCGCGCGCGGCCCGGTACTCG
>JBDUBG010000186.1:0-3868 GCA_040004215.1 Pseudolysinimonas sp.
GCCAGGCGAGCACGACGAGTCCGAACTGGCGCAGATACGGGCTCGAGCCCGAGAGAGCCGCGGCCGGGTCGCCGGCTCCGGTGCGCAGCATCCAGTTGGTCGTCTCGGCCAGTTTGTCGAGTTGCTCAATGAAGTTCGAGCGGATACTGACAAACGAGTCTCCTGCTCCGACCAACTCGGTGTCGAGCTCGCGCATCGAGGCGAGAAACTCGGTGACCGATGCCCCGCCGCGCACGCCGAGCTTGCGGCCGATCAGGTCGGCTGCCTGGATGCCGTTGGTGCCCTCGTAGATGGCGGCGATGCGGATGTCGCGGTAGTGCTGCGCCGCTCCGGTCTCTTCGATGAAGCCCATACCGCCGTGGATCTGCAGCGCGAGCGAAGTGAGCTCGTTGCCGAGATCAGTTCCCATCGACTTGCAGATCGGGGTCAGCAAGCCGACGACTTCGGTTGCCCTGGCACGCACCTCGGGGTCTGGGTGGCTCAGACTGCGGTCGGTTTGACCCGCGTTGTAGAGCATCAGGCTGCGCAGGGCCGAGATGTAGGTCTTCTGCGTGAGCAACATGCGCCGCACGTCGGGATGATCGATGATGGGGGCGTCTGCCTCCTGGCCAGCCGGTGTCACTGCCGCGCCCTGGCGCCGTGACTGCGCGTACTCCAACGACTGCTGGTACGCGCGCTCGCTCACCGCTACCCCTTGGTTGCCGACCGACAGGCGCGCGCTGTTCATCATGACGAACATGATCCGCATGCCCTTGTTGAGGTCACCAATCAGATATCCGGTCGCGTTGTCGTACTCCATGACGCACGTCGGAGACCCGTGGATGCCGAGCTTGTGCTCGAGAGACAGCACCTGCAGCGAGTTGCGCTCGCCCAGCGACTCGTCGTCGTTCACGATGAACTTCGGCACGATGAAGCACGAGATGCCGGCGGTTCCGGCCGGGGCGCCCGGAGTGCGGGCCAGCACGAGGTGCACAATCTGCTCGGCCATGTCGTGTTCGCCGTATGTGATGAAGATCTTCTGACCGCTGATGCCGTAGCTGCCGTCGTCGCGCGGCACCGCCTTGGTCACCAGTGCTCCCACGTCCGAGCCAGCCTGAGGCTCGGTGAGGTTCATGCTGCCGGTCCACTTCCCCGAGACCATGTGCGGCAGGTAGCGCTTCTTCTGCTCATCGCTGCCGTAGTGAAGCAGTGCGTCGATGGCGCCCTGGGTGAGCAGCGGGCAGAGCGCGAAGGCCATGTTGGCGCCGAGGAGCATCTCTTGGATGGCAAGGCCCACCACGACCGGGAAGCCGCCGCCTTCGAACTCCTCGGGGAACGGGAGCGACCCCCAACCCGCGTCGACCAGCTTGGAATACGCCTGCCTGAAGCCGCTCGGGGTGGTGACGGTGGCATCCGGATTGCGCACAGCGCCCTCGATGTCGCCCGCACGGTTGGTTGGTGCCACGACTTCAGCAGCGAAGTCTCCCGCATCGCTCAACAACCCGGTGACGGTGTCGAGGTCGGCATGCTCGAAGCCCGGAAACTCCGCGATCTCGTCGTAGTCGACGATGTGCTCGAGGATGAAGGCCAGGTCGGACACAGGGGCTCGGTAGTCAGTCACGAAACGTGAGCCTACGCTCGCTTTCTGCCGATCACATGAGCCTTTGGTTGTTCTCCACTACCCGTCGATCGGACCCGTCAGGGCCCGTCTGTAGCGTTCAGTGAAAATTGCCTGCAACAGCCGAACTAAGGGGTACCCGGCCCAGACGATCGCACTCGCTGGCCGCGAGAAGGCTCGGATGATCAACCACACCGATTCGTCGGGTCTGCGCTCGACGAAGAAGCTCTCTTCGCCCCGCTCTGGATGCCCGGGCAGCGTTCCGTATGCGAATCCCTTACGATTCGGTTCGTCAATGACGTAGACCACACGAGCCGGGATGCGGCCGGGCCAGAACGGCATCGTCATCACCGCGACGTCGCCCGGTCGCACCAAGGCGCTGCCATCGAGGCTGTAGACGATCTCGAGCGGACGGTCGGACCCGGCGGGGTGGACGGGTGCGCCCTCCGCATCGAAGGCGACCGGCAGGTAGGTGCCCTGACTCACCACGGCTGGACTGTCGACCAGTTCGACGTGGAGTCCCGACCGCTTCTGGATGCCCCAACTCAGCGTCTGCACCCACGCGAACTCCCACCGTGCGGCGCCGTGACCGATCCGCGCGCGAGTCTCCATGGGCCGGAATCCGCTGGGCGGATACTTCAGCAGATCCGCAGCCTGGGTCGCCCCAACCGCCCCGTAGGTGACAGGCACCTGCCAGAGCTCCGCCGTTTCGGTCATGTCGATATTTTATGGGACGGGCGAGTGGGCGATGGCGGTGGCGTCCGGTCGCCGCGGATCAGCTCCAGTTCTTGACCGGAAGCCCCTCACCATCATGGGCGGAACCCGCGAGGATGATGATCCAGTCGATCAAGGGCCAGATTCCGGCCGTCAGCCAGCCGACAAGCAGCTTGGCGATGCCCATCCCGATGTTGCCGAGGTAGAACCGGTCGACGCCGAGGACGCCCAGGAAGAATCCCAAGATGGATGCCACCGTCCGGCTCTTGGGTGAAACCCTGCCACCGGTCGCGCCGACCGCGTACGCCTGCGGCGAATAGACGGGAGCGGGCGGCAGGGGCGGACCCTTCGGCCGCGAATGCAGATAGGCCGTGCCGTCCCACCAATGCTCAGTTGCCGGGTTACTCGGGTCGGAATACCAGCCAGGGGGCGCCGCGTTCGTCATTCACCCATCGTGGCAGAAGGTTTCTCACCGTCGTGCTCGCTGTGTTCGAGCGTTGGGCTACTTCTTCTTCGGGTCCTTGCCCTCGATGTCGCCCGAGAGCGCGGCGATGAACGCCTCTTGAGGGACCTCGACGCGGCCGACCATCTTCATCCGCTTCTTGCCCTCTTTTTGCTTCTCGAGCAGCTTGCGCTTGCGGGTGATGTCACCGCCGTAGCACTTGGCCAGCACGTCCTTGCGCATCGCGCTGATCGACTCGCGCGCGATGATGCGCGCGCCGATGGCGGCCTGGATCGGCACCTCGAACTGCTGGCGCGGGATGAGCTTCTTGAGCCGCTCGGTCATCAGCAGTCCATAGGCATATGCCTTGTCGCGGTGCACGATCGCGCTGAATGCGTCAACAGCCTCACCCTGCAGCAGGATGTCGACCTTGACCAGGTCGGCATCCTGTTCGCCACTGGGTTCATAGTCGAGCGACGCGTAGCCGGCGGTCTTGCTCTTGAGCTGGTCGAAAAAATCGAAGACGATCTCGCCGAGCGGCATCGAGTAGCGGATCTCGACCCGGTCTTCGCCGAGGTACTCCATGCCGAGCAGGCTGCCGCGCTTGGTCTGGCAGAGCTCCATGATCGTGCCGACGTAGTCCTTCGGCGCGAGAATCGCTGCCTTCACCATCGGCTCGCTGACGCTGGCGATCTTCGTTCCGGTCGGAAACTCGCTCGGGTTCGTCACCGTGTAGTGCTTCTTGTCTTCGGTGGTGACCTCGTAGGGCACCGACGGCGCCGTCGCGATCAGGTCGAGGCCGAACTCGCGCTCCAAGCGCTCGGTGACGATCTCGAGGTGCAGCAGCCCGAGAAATCCGCAGCGGAATCCGAAGCCCAGCGCCACGGAAGTCTCGGGCTCATAGTTGAGCGAGGCATCCGACAATTTCAGCTTGTCGAGAGCCTCGCGCAGGATCGGGTAGTCGCTGCCATCGATGGGATACAGCCCCGAGAACACCATCGGCTTCGGGTCGGTGTAGCCGGGCAGGGCGTTCGTTGAGGGTTTGGCCGCGTTGGTGACGGTGTCGCCGACCTTCGACTGGCGCACATCTTTCACGCCGGTGATCAGGTACCCGA
>JBDUBG010000313.1:0-3841 GCA_040004215.1 Pseudolysinimonas sp.
GGCCGCGAAGCGCACGCTGGCAGAGACGGCAAAGGAACTCGACCTCGCCGTCTGAAGCGGCGCGATGCGCCCCCGAAGGGGGGGCCACTCACGGGTGGGGGACAACGCGGAATCCCGGTAGGGTTTCCCCATCATGGGACCCGACCCGATGCCATCCGACAGCGCCCCCGAGGCGCCAATCGCTTCTGACATGACGGTGCGCCCGCGGCGTCGCCCTCGATTTTGGGTGATCCTGTCCCTCATCGTCGTCCTGGTGGCGATCATTGGCATCGGCATAGTCATCGTCGTGAACGTGTTCACCGCCAAGAATGAACTCGAGGCGGCCGTTCCTCTCGCCACCAAGTTGGAGTCGGCGATCGGCCACGGCGACGACGCCCAGTCAGCGAAACTCGCGTCGCAGTTCCGTGAACATACCCGCGCCGCGTCCGCGGCGGTGAGTACCCCTTTCTATGCGATCGGCGAAGGGATCCCCGGACTCGGCGCAAATCTCGCGGCGATCAAGATAGTTTCGGTTGCGGCAGACGAACTCGCTGACAAGGCGATCGTCCCAGCGAGCAACCTGTCAATACACCGCCTGAAGGTCTCGGGCGGGAAAATCGATCTCGACGCTCTGGCTCAAGCCACCCCGATTATCCACACCGCCGCCGCGGCGGTCGACAAGGCCTCCAGCCAGGTCGGCGCGATTCACCCGGGCTCGCTGCTGCCCCAGGTCGCCGATGCGGTTGCGAAGTTCGACGGTCAGCTCGGCACCATCAAGACGTTGACCGATGGGCTCGATTCTTCGATCGATCTGATGCCGACGGCGTTGGGGGCTGATGGTCCGCGCACATACCTGCTGTTGTTCCAGAACAATGCCGAACTGCGTGCCCTCGGAGGCAACCCGGCGGCACTTCTCGAAGTGACCGTCGACGAGGGTCAGTTCGCTGTCGCGCAGCAGTCCAACAGTGCGGACTTCGATCATCAGTCGAACATCCCGATCTCTTCGGACGTCTCTGCCGTCTACGGAGATGCGATCGGAAAGATCATCCAGAACAGCACGATGGTGCCCGACTTCTCGACAGTTGCCGGATACGCCCAGAAGTTCTGGGCCGACCGCTACGGAACAAAGGTCGACGGAGTCATCTCCTTCGATCCAGTGGCGCTCGCCGGGCTGCTCAAGGCGACGGGTCCGCTCAAGATCGATACAGGTGACACCGTCACCGCCGCCAACGCGGTGAAACTCCTGCTCAGCACCGTGTACGACCGCTATCGCGTGCCTGCCGACCAGGATGCCTTCTTCGCCAAGGTCGCGTCTGCCATGTTCCAGACGGTGGTCTCGGGCAAGGGATCCTCCTTCGATGTTGCTACGCAGTTCAGCACCTCGATTGCGGACCGTCGGTTGATCCTGTGGAGCTCGGACAACGGAGAGGAGTCTGCCATCGCGAAGGCAGGCGCTGCGGGCACTCTTCCGACTGACAACACGAAGGCGACGATCGTGGGCGCCTGGATCAACGACTTCACGTTCGCGAAGATGGGCTACTACCTCGACGCCAAAATCGCCGTGCAGCCCAGTTGCGCGTCGAAGCCGTATTCGATCTCAGAGACTCTGACGAACTCAGCTCCGGCCGGCGCCGGCGTGCTGCCGCCCTACGTGACCGGACCGATCTACCTCGATGGCGTGATCCACACTGATGTTGTCTTCACCGGCCCGGTCGGCTCGACGTTTGGCACCGTGACGGTGGGCGGTGCGACCGTGCAACCGGCGGGGTCCGGCATGATCGACGGGCGTCCTGTGGTGCGCGTTTCGGTGACCGTGGCGCCAGGCACGTCCACAACCATCGGCGCAACCTTCGCGGCGGTTGACGGGTCATCTCCGAAGGTGGTTGTCCGCAGCACTCCGATGGTGCGCGGCACGTCGGTCACCGTCACGCCCTGCTCGTGAGCCTCGACGGCTGTCTCCAGCTCATCCTGAGTCCCGTTGCGAGCAGGGCGACGAGGCCCTAGTCGCCGGGTTTCTGCGGGTAGATCGTCTCGCCGCGGGCCAGCATTGCCACGAACTTCTCGACGTTGCGTTCGCGTGCAGCTTCGGTCTTGAGGTTGCCAAGGCGGAACAGGATCGCGTATCGGTTTTGGCTGTTCAGCGTGTCAAAGAAGGCGGCTGCGGCCGAGTCCGCGTCGAGTGCGGCGCGCAGTTGGGCGGGAACCTCGATGGTCTTCGAGCCTGCGTACGCGGCATCCCATCGCCCGTCGGCCTTCGCGCGCTCGACCTCGATCAGGCCGACGGGACCCATCCGACCTGACGCGATCAGGGCGGTCACCTTGTCGCGATTGATCATCGACCAGATGCTGCGCGCGCGCCGCGGCCCGAAGTTCTGCAGGAAGTGATGCTCGTCGAGCGCGCTCTTTTGCGCGTCTATCCAACCGACGCAGAGCGCCTCGTCAACCGCCTCGGTGTAGCTGACGCTCCGGTGATCACCGCCCTTCTTGGCGATGGCCAACCGGACGCCGTCACTCTCGCCCGAGTGGGCCGCGAGCCAGTCGTGCCACTCGCCCGCGTCGTCGCAATACAGGATCGGCTTGTCGGGCATGGATCGAGGGTACCGAGACCCACCGACCCGCCTGCCAGCCGTTTGTACCCCATTCGCCTAGGGTTGGCGTATGAGCGTCACCGATCGCGCCGCCACCTCAACGTCGTGGGCTCCGGGCGCTGACCACGATCAGCACCACGGTCCCACCCCGCCGGCCCGCGTGCGCCTCGCCCTGCTCGACGACCACGAGGTGCTGCTCGACAGCCTCGGCAGTTGGATCGGCCAGCACGCACTTGACTTCGACGTCGTGCTCTCCGCGGCGACCTGGCTGCAGCTCGTGCACAGCCCGGCGTTCCCCACCGAACTCGTCTTTATCGACTTCCAGCTGAAAGAGGCAGTGTCGATCGAAGCTCGGGTGCGCACCTGTCGTGCCGCCGGCGCCAAGGTCATCGTGCTCTCGAGCGTCGACACCGACGAAGCACGCGAGCGGGCTCTGGCTGCCGGTGCGGCAGAGTTTTTGTCCAAGTCGATTCCGATGACGCAGGTGATGGATGCCGCCCGTCGCGTGATGGGTATGGCGAGCGACGGCGCGCATCCGCATCCGTGGCGCCCGCTCCCCGTCGGAGCCGCCCCGCAGACTCGCCCCAAACTCAGCCACGGCGAAGAGGAGGCGTTCAAGCTGTACGTCACCGGCTTCAGTACCACCGAGGTTGCCGCGCACATGAACGTGCAATACGAAACGGCTAAAACCTACCTGCGCCGCGTCCGCGAGAAGTACTCCAAGGTTGGTCGACCGGCGAGCAAGAAGGCGGATCTGATTCGTCGCGCGGCCGAGGACGGGTTGCTCGAGTAGTGGCCAAGCTGTACTTCCGCTACGGGGCGATGAACAGCGGCAAAAGCACCGCGTTGTTGCAAGCCGCATACAACTATGAGGAGCGCGATCAGCGCGTTCTGCTCGCGAAGCCAGCGATTGATTCACGCGGTGACAACGCGATCGTGTCCCGACTGGGCGCGAGCCGCCTGGTCGACTTCACGATCGCGCCGGACGAAGACGTGCTCACTCTGTTCATGCGCGAACGGGCCGGCGTGATCCGAGCGACCGCGCACGACGTCAGCTGCTTTCTGGTCGATGAGGCGCAGTTCCTCAGCGAGTCGCAGGTCGACGATCTGCTCAGGATCGCGATCGAAGAAGATGTTCCGGTGATCGCCTACGGCATCCGGACCGACTTTCAAACCGTGGCATTTCCTGGCAGTCGCCGACTGCTCGAGATCGCGCACTCGCTCGAAGAGCTCAAGACGATCTGCCGCTGCGGCCGCAAGGCGATGTTCAACGC
>JBDUBG010000325.1:0-3829 GCA_040004215.1 Pseudolysinimonas sp.
TTTACTCTACAACTTGTAGAACGCGGTCTGGTACCAGGTCAAATCGTTCAACTGTCGACGGGTCGCAGGCGCTCGAGGACAGGGAAGTGGAGCGTGTAGTAAACCTGCGGGGCACTCATGTCACCCCAATCGTCTTTCTTGACGCGGATCTCATGCGCGGACACTTCCGCGAGCCGTACTCGCAACCACTGACCGGATTCAAGTTGTAACTCGAACGGATCAGCAAGGTAGCCGATGCCGAGATTGTCGAGCGCCTCTTCTGCGTTGAGCCACTCGACGACGCCGGTGACCTCTCGCCCGAGAAGATCGATGGCGATGAAACCGTCTCCGACGGGATTCATCCAGCCGAGGAGTTCCCCGTCCAGACCGCGGCGGTGCTCGATCCAGCTGCCAGACATGCCGAGAAGCCTACCCAGCGCTCTGGTGCCCAGGCCGTCGCAGATCGGGTTCCGCTTGCGTTTATCCTGTGGCGGTCCCGGCCAGCTGATCCAGCTCGAGAATCGCATCCACGAATGCGTCCGGTTTCTCTTGGGGGAGATTGTGGCCGGCATCGGCAACGATGTGATGAGCGTGCGGCCCGACGAGGTGCTTCGCGTAGCCGCTGCCGTCTGTCGCGGGAAAGTTTCCGTCCGCCGAACCGTCGAGGGTTACCACGGGAACGGTGATCGACGGCAAGTGACTGAGACGCTCCTCCACGTCGGAGTAGCGGGCGTGGCCGGGCGCGAAGCCCAACCGGTGCCGGTACGAATGGATGACGACCTCGACATAGTCGGGATTCGTGAAGGCGCGCGCAGCTCGGTGCAGGTCGTCGTCGCTGAAGTCCCAGCGCGGCGAGTTTCGAGTCCAGATCACGCGCGCAATCTCTTCGCGGTTCGCCTCCAGCCCGGTCCGACCGCGCTCAGTCGAGAAGTAATAGAAGTACCAGAGGCCAGCCTCGATGGCGGGGCTGATGGGAGTGACTGACGCAGCAATGTCTTGGATCAGGTAGCCACTGACCGACACTAATCCCCTGCACCGTTGCGGCCACAGGGCAGCTGCAACGCAGCCAGCACGTGCGCCCCAGTCGAATCCGGCGAAGACCGCGTGATCCAACCCAATGGCGTCCATGAATTCCACCAGGTCTGATCCGATCGCCGCTTGCTGACCCGATGTGCCCGCGCTGTCCAGCGCGCGGGTGCCCCCGTGTCCGCGCAGGTAAGGCACGATGACGCGCCGACCCGCACGGACAAGGCTGGAGGCTACTTCTTCGAAGCTGTGGATGTCGTAAGGAAACCCGTGCAGCAAAATGACGGCGTCAGCACCCGAAGCTCCTAGATCGGCGTACTCAATCTCGAGCACATCAGTTCTCGCCTTTCGGAGCGAAGCTCCCCCGAACGTGTCCATTCCAGAATTTCCTAGGCCTCGGGTGCGGCAACGAACGAGGCGAGGGGCTCGCCAATGTTCACGATGTAGGTCGAGAGCATGTGTCCGACACCGGGTCCCAGATCCAGGGCATTGTGTGGGGTGCCAGGCGGGATGAGAAACCCATCCCCGGCATTCAGTAGCAGCGGTTCAGAGTCCTTGATTTTCATCTCGACGGTTCCTCCCACGATGTATCCCACCTCTTCTCCAGGATGCGTGTGCCACCCCGATTCCACGCCCACGGGGATCTCGGTGAGGACCTGCACGATCTCCCTGCCCGGGATCGACGAAGGTGTGTGTTGCACCTCGGTTCGCTTGAGCTTTCCCGCCAGCGCATCCTGGCTGCCGGTCGCTGTTCCATCCATGATCTGGTCTCCAAGTCTTTGCGTGATCTAGACCTAGGAGGTTGCCGCGACGGCTTCTTTGATCAAGTCGACGACCTGGCCAGCCTCCGGAATACCCACCGTGTGCGAGCCGCCCACGAGCTCAACCGTCTTGCGAGAACCCGCACGTTCCGCCATGAAACGGTGCATCGCCACCGGGATATTGCGGTCCTCGGCTCCGAAAAGGAACCACGAGGGAACCGACTTCCAGGCGGGCTCTGCGGATGCCTCTCCGAACGCCGACTCCAGAATGGGGCGCTGCGTGACAGCCATGACTCCCGCGACCTCGGCCGACGAGTCAGCGGCGAACTGCGCGTGGTACTTCTCCTGCATGATGTACAGGTCTGTGCCGCCGTCGGACAGCTCAACCTTCGTCAACGTAGGCCCGAGGGTCGAGCCCGGGAGCCTGCCGGCGAGGTCTCCCGGCGTTTCGCCGGCGACGGGAGCAAAGGCTCCGACGTACACCAGAGCCTTGACGTGGGGGTTGTCTGTGCCGCCACCGCTGATGACTGTTCCACCGTACGAGTGCCCGACCAGCACTATGTCGCCCTCAACGTCTTTCAGCAGCGACCTCAGGTATTCCGAGTCAAAGGAAACACCCCGAAGCGGGTTGGCTACGGCGATGGTGGGGAAGCCGTCGGCGAGGAGGCGCGAGATCACGCCCTCCCAGCTGGACGACTCGGCGAACGCACCGTGAACCAGCACGACCGTGGGTTTGTTTGACGCTTGTGTGATGCTCATTTCGTTGTTCTCCTAACTGGGTGGCGCGAGAATCCGGTGAAGAGATAGCGCCTGCGTATTGTGAAGTCCTGCCAGTTTCGACCGTATCCGCCGCGCTGTCCATGCCAGCCGTCGGGTTGGGTGCATAGCCGCCGGTATCAGAACGTCACGACGCAGAGATTCTTGCGCTCGTCGCGGTCGATGGCCCCCGTATGACTACTCTGAGTCAGCCCACTGCGCTGGAGCAGCCGATGTCCCTAATGGGACACCTCCAGCTTCACGACGCAAGCACGTGAGCGTTCGAAGTGCGGACGACGCAGATCGCGCATGGCCAGGCCTCCCACGTGATCTTGCCGCTGATCGCAGTATTGACGAAGTTCGTGAACTGTCGGTCGTGTGGTTGCGGCCGGGTCTGCCGTCGCGTCTTCAGCGTTCTGCCGGCGCCGCTCTTAGAGCTTCCGGTAGACAACGCTGCGGTGGGCGACGCGCAGGACTAGGACGATCAGCTCGCTGTCTTTGACCGTGTAAACGATGCGATAGTCACCGACCCGAGTTCGAAAGAGGCCAGGAAAGCCCACGAGTGCTCGCACGCCAGCGGGATGTGGCTCACCACCGAGACGCTCGATCGCTGAGACGATTCGTCTCGCAGTCGGCTTGTCGAGCTTGCTGAGCTCTTTGAGTGCTTTGGGGTCATAAAGAACGGAGTACGAGGCTGGCGCGCTCACAGGCCAAGAGCCCGAGCCGCCTCATCTGCCGGGATGACCTTCGTTGTGCCTGTCTCGATGTCTTTCAGCCGTTCCAGTGCAATTCGTCCGTCTACTTGGTCGATCATCGCTTCGTATTCTTCGACAAGGTCGGCGGGGACGATCGCCGCAGCACGCAGCTGGTTGCGTCCCCGGGTGATGTAGGTTATCTCTCCCCCGAAGGCAGCACGATTGACGGCATCGGAAAAATGATCCCGCGCCCCGCTCACGGATAACTCGACCGCTTCTGAACTCACAACTCCATTGTGCGCCAAGTACGCCAACATAGCCAGTGACGATTCCCTCAGAAGGTGCCGCTTGTGAGCATCCGACCACGTTGAGGACCCTCGTCGGTTCCGCCTCGGGGGTGACATGCATACCTGGCCCAGCGACCGCTTCGACGCCGACTTGGACACCGTCGCAGTCGCGCTGAATGACCAGGGCGCGGCTCTGAACGTGAGCAAACTGTGGGCAAGTCGGCCGGCAGCGCCCGGTGCGGCAGCCCGTAGATCGATGAAACATGCCGCTGACCGGCCATTTACTCGGAGCCCCGTGTCGGATTCGAACCGACGACCCCCGCTT
>JBDUBG010000109.1:0-3790 GCA_040004215.1 Pseudolysinimonas sp.
CGCAATATGACGACGAGGTGGGTGGGAGCGCAAGGATCAACTGTATGTCATAACTCGGCAACATGTCCAGGTATTCCTTGACTTGATTTCTAAATAGGTCTATAAGCCGCCATCAGTGGCCAACGAGCCGAGCAGTCAGGGTCGAGGCGGCGAGCGCGACGGTCGCCCCGAGGTCGGAGCGGGAGGCATCGTCTGGCCCGCTCAGGAACGTCACCCCGACGGCGGCGATCGGGTAGTCATTGCGATCGAGCACTGCAGCGGCGACCGACGAATAGTCGCCGGTGATGTCGCCGTCTTCGACAGCCCAGCCCCGGTCGCGGGTGATGCGCAGCAGCTCGTCGAGTTCGGGCAGCGTCGTCGGGCCGGAACCGGTTCGGCCGTAGAGCGCCTCGCGATGCGGGTACAGCGCACGCACCTGCTCGCGCGACATCGCGGCCAACGCCGAGCGTCCGGTCGCCGTGAGGTGAGCTGGCAGGCGCACGCCGACGTTCGAGACGGTGGTGGGCGCGCGCGGCGCCGAGATGCGATCCACGTAGGTCACCTCGGCTCCGGTCAGCACCACGAGGTGGGCGACGAGCGGCATCGCGGCATCTGCGACCAGTCGCTCGAGCACCGGATGCGCGAGCCGACGCAATCGCTCGGTCTGCAGCATCCCGGCCCCGATCTCGGTGACGAGGGAAGAGAGGCCGTATGCGCGCTCCTCGGGATAGTGCACGAGAAATCCCTCGTCCATCATTGTGCGCGCGAGTTGATAGAGAGAGGAACGCGGCACACCGAGCTGCCTGGCCAGGGTGGATGCAGGCACCGGCGTCGTGCGCTCGGCCAGCATCCGCAGCATGCGCAGCGCATTCCGCGCCGCCGGCACGTTGGACGGCATCTGCACTCGCTCTCGTGTGTCTGAGATTTCAGACTGTACTGCCTGGGCCGAGCCCCCGCACCCGAAGCTGCGGCGCTTCACTGAGGCATGCAGCAGATCACCATCGGACGACAGCCGCTCTCGCCCGAAGAGGTCGTCGCCGTCGCTCGCCACAATGCTCCGGTGAGCCTGGCCGCCGAGGCACTCGAGCGCATGGCCGCGTCGCGCGCGGTGATCGAGGGGCTCGCAGAAGATCCGCTGCCGCACTACGGGGTATCGACGGGTTTCGGGGCTCTCGCCACCACCCAGATCGCGCCGGAGCAGCGACAGCAATTGCAGCGCTCGCTGATTCGCAGTCATGCCGCCAGCTCGGGGCAGGAGGTCGAGCGCGAGGTGGTGCGCGCCACCATGCTGCTGCGCCTGCAGACTCTGGCGACCGGCCGCACCGGAGTTCGGGTCGAGGTCGCCGCGAGCTACGCCGCCCTGCTCAATGCGGGCATCACACCGATCGTCGGCGAATACGGTTCCCTCGGCTGCTCGGGCGATCTGGCTCCCCTGGCGCACTGCGCCCTCGCCGTGATGGGAGAGGGAGAGGTGCGCGCAGCAGACGGCACGCTGATGGATGCCGCTGCCGCACTCGCCGCCCACGGCATCGAGCCGATGGTGCTGCGCGAGAAGGAGGGCCTCGCACTGATCAACGGAACGGACGGCATGCTCGGCATGCTCGCCCTGTCGCTGATCGATCTCGACGCGCTGCTGACCACCGCTGACCTGGCCGCGGCGATGAGCGTTGAGGGGCTCGCCGGCACCGACGCGGTGTTCGCCGCCGACCTTCAGGCGCTGCGACCGCATCCGGGGCAGGCCGTCTCGGCGGGGGTCATGCGCCAGGTGCTTGCCGACTCCCCCGTGATCGCGGGGCATCGCGCGCGAGGATTCACTCGCGTGCAGGATGCCTACTCACTGCGCTGCGCACCCCAGGTGCACGGGGCGGCTCGCGACACCGTCGTGCACGCAAGAACCGTTGCATCGCGCGAACTCGCCAGCGCCATCGACAACCCAGTTGTCACGCTCGATGGGCGACTGGAATCGAACGGCAACTTTCACGGTGCCCCGATCGGTTACGTGCTCGACTTCCTGGCGATTGCCGTCGCCGACGTCGCGAGCATGAGCGAACGACGCACCGACCGCTTTCTCGACAAGAACCGCAACGGGGGCCTCAATCCCTTCTTGGCATACGACCCGGGCGTCGACTCCGGCCACATGATCGCCCAGTACACCCAGGCCGGCATCGTCAGCGAGTTGAAGCGCCTTGCGGTGCCCGCTTCTGTCGACTCCATCCCGACGAGCGCCATGCAAGAGGATCACGTGTCGATGGGGTGGAGCGCCGCCCGCAAGCTGCGCCGCTCGATCGATGGCCTGACGCGCGTGCTGGCGATCGAGATCCTCACCTCGGCCCGCGGGCTCGAGATGCGCGGCGAGGGGGCGTCGCCCGTCTCCGCTCGCGTCATCGACGCGCTGCGCCAGCGGATTCCGGGAGCCGGGCCCGACCGGTACCTCGCGCCCGAGATCGCAGCTGCCACAGAACTGGTGCTGACCGGCGCGTTGCTTGCCGCGGCATCCCTCACCCTCGACCGTCAGGAGATCGCATGACCGCCGCCTACCGCGGAACTCAGCTGCACACCCTCGGCTGGCCGCAAGAAGCCGCGCTGCGGATGCTGCAGAACAACCTCGACCCGGAGGTGGCTGAGCATCCCGAACAGCTCATCGTCTATGGCGGAACCGGCAAGGCAGCTCGCGACCACGCAAGTCTTGCCGCGATCTACCGCAGCCTCGAGACCTTGCGCGGTGACGAGACACTGCTGGTGCAATCCGGCAAGCCGGTCGGCATCATGCAGACCCACGAGTGGGCTCCGCGGGTGTTGATCGCCAACTCGAATCTGGTCGGTGACTGGGCGAACTGGGATGAGTTCCGTCGCCTCGAAGCACTCGGCCTCACCATGTACGGGCAGATGACCGCGGGATCGTGGATCTACATCGGCACCCAGGGGATTCTGCAGGGCACCTACGAGACCTTCGCCGCCGTCGCGGCCAAGAAGTTCGGCGGAACGCTCGCGGGAACGATCACCCTCACCGCCGGACTCGGCGGCATGGGTGGCGCCCAGCCGCTCGCCGTCACCATGAACGACGGGGTGGCGATCGTGATCGACGTCGACCCCTCGCGCATCACGCGACGCATCGACCAGGGCTACCTCGACGTGCGCGCCGACGCGCTCGAGCAGGCACTCACCCTGGCGTACGACGCGCGTGACCTGCGGCGGCCGCTCTCGATCGGCGTGCTCGGCAATGCGGCAGAGCTCGTGCCGCAGCTTCTCGCGATGGGCGCCGAGATCGACATCGTCACCGACCAGACCAGCGCGCACGACCCGCTCGCCTATCTTCCGGTCGGTGTCGCCTTCGACGACTGGGCCGATGCGCGACGCGACCCTGGCTTCGCCCAGCAGGCCCGCGAGTCGATGGCGCTGCACGTGGAAGGGATGGTCGGCTTCCAGCGCGCCGGCGCCGAGGTGTTCGACTACGGCAACAACATCCGCACCGAGGCGCTGACGGCCGGGTTCGCGGATGCCTTCTCATTCCCCGGGTTCGTGCCGGCCTACATCCGCCCGCTGTTTGCCGAGGGCAAGGGGCCGTTCCGCTGGGCGGCGCTCTCGGGCGAGCCTGAAGACATCATGAAGACCGACCGGGCAGTGCTCGAGTTGTTCCCCGAGAACGAGTCACTGGCGCGCTGGATTCGACTCGCGCAGGAGCGCGTCGCGTTCCAGGGCCTGCCCGCGCGCATCTGCTGGCTCGGCTACGGCGAGCGCGACGTCGCCGGGCTGAGGTTCAACGACATGGTCGCGTCGGGCGAGCTTGCGGCGCCGATCGTGATCGGGCGCG
>JBDUBG010000114.1:0-12824 GCA_040004215.1 Pseudolysinimonas sp.
GCGATCGTCTCGACATTGATGCCGAGGCCGTAGCGGCTGCCGGTCACGGGTTCGAGCCCGGTGATGGCGACGGTCTCTTCGCCTGAGGGTGCCAGGGTCGAGATCATCCGCTCGATGACGGCTGGCTCGGCCAAGCCGTCGCCGCGGGCGAGGAGCATACGGGCGAAGACGGCGAGGTCGCCTGCGGTCTGCGCGATGCTTCCGTCTGCGCCATCCACCTCGAGCCAATCGGCCACCCGCAGGGGGTCGCCGGGCAGCCACGGCCGATCATCGCCCACCGCCCGATAGCCACGGGCCAATCGCTCGTAGTCAGCGTTGGTGACCGTCGCCGTCGTGTCGCCCATGCCGAGCGGATCGAAGATGAGCTGCTGCTCGAGGTCGGCAAGGGGACGGCCGGTGAGCTGCTCGACCGCGAGACCGGCCAAGATGAAGCCGAGGTTCGAGTAGTGATGCCAGCTGCCGGCCGGGGCCTCCGAGAGCTCTCCGGTGAATCCCGCAATCTGAGCGACCTGGTCTGGCACCGCGTCAATGCCACTCACCAGACCCGCGGTGTGCTGCAGCAGATGGTCGATCCGTGCGCCAGCAATCGCGGGTGGCACCCAGGTCAGGATCTCGCCGATCGGCTGGTCGAGGCGCAGCTTGCCGTCGTCGACGAGGTGGAGCAACGTCGCCGCGGTGTAGAGCTTGCTGATCGAGCCGATCTCAAACAGATGGTGAGGCTCTGCACGAATGCCGCGTTCGACATCCACGAATCCGAATGAATGCGTGTACAGGTCTCCCTGACGGTCGGTGACGACGGCGACCCCACCCGGCACCGCCCAGGTCGACGCGAGCGCATCGATGCGGGCGCCCAGCGCTGTCCAGTCAGGCTCGGTCACGGTCGCCTGCTGCCGAGCGCCCCGGAGGTGAGCCATTGCTCGCGCGTCATGAGGTCATCCATGGTCTCGCGCCGCACCGCAACCCGAGAGGTTCCCCCGTCGCAGAAAATGACCGGCGGGCGGAGCGCCGCGTTGTAATTGTTCGACATCGTGTAGCAGTACGCCCCGGTCGCGGGCACCGCGACCAGATCGCCGACTTCTGGGCGCACGATCTCAACGCCGCGAGCGATGCGGTCGCCACTTTCGCAGTGCCTGCCCTCGACGTCGACCACCTCCGACTCGCCAGACCTGTCGATGATCGACGGCTGGAACGCTTGACCGTAGAGGGCCACCTCGAGGTTGTCACCCATGCCGCCGTCAACCGCCGCGTGGGTGAGGAGGCCGCGCTTCACCGTGACCACCCGATAGACGGTGACGCCCGAGCGACCCACCATCGAGCGACCGGGCTCGACGATCAGTTCCACGTCGTCGCCCAGGTAGCGGCGCACGGCACTGACCACCCGCTCGGCATACTCCTCGACCGTCGGGGCGTGGTCTGAACTGACGTAGCGCACGCCCAGTCCGCCCCCGAGGTCGTAGACCGGAAAGCGCTCGAACGCGGCCAGCGCCTTGACCTCTGCTTCGAACTGGTCGAGGTCGAGGAGCTGCGATCCGACGTGCGCGTGAAGTCCACGCAGCACGAGCATTGGCTCCTGCCGAATACGGGCGATCGCGGCGTCGACCTGATCGGTCGGGATGCCGAACTTCGACGAGTCATGACCGGTCGCCATCGCCGCGTGAGTTGCTGCATCGAGTGCGGGACTCACCCGCAGCAGCACCGGGACCGGCTCTGACGCGATGCGCGCGATCCGTGCGACGTCGTCGAGATTGTCGATGACGATGTACCGAACGCGTGCGTCGATTGCCGAGCGGATATCGTCATCCGTCTTCGCGTTGCCGTGAAAGACCATGCGAGAGGGGTCGGCTCCCCCCGCGACGGCAAGGGCGAGTTCGCCAGCAGCCGCGACGTCGGTGCCGCAGCCCTCTTCTGACGTCAGCCCGATGACCGCCGCGGAGGGAAAACACTTCGATGCGAACAGCACGAGCGAGTTCGGATGCCGCGAGGTGAACGCCGTGACGTAGTCGCGCGCACGTTGCCGCAGGGCGCCCTCATCGATGAGGTAGGCAGGAGTTCCGTGCTGCTCGACCAGTTCGTCGACCCGACAGCCTCCGATCAGCAGGCGATCGTCGGCGTCGAGCGATGTGCCCTCCGGGTACAGGGTGAGATCGATATCGCGCGGGCTGAGTCTGCTGGTCATGGCTCTCTCACCGTCTGGTTGATCGCTGCTCGGGCGTGAAGGCCTCGTCGCGCTTGCTCGTGTCGCTCGAAGCGCTTCGACCACGCGGCGGACTGCGCGGGGCGTGGCCGCACCTCGACGCCCGCCACCGGGGCGGCCGATGACCAGTCGAGCACCGAATCGCCCGCGAAGAGGGCGGCACCGAGAGCTGAGTGGTCGTGTTCGTCGGGGTTATAGAACACCGCAAGCCCGGTGGCGTCAGCGAGATCTTGACGGAACAGCCCGGAAGCCCCACTCGACCCGGTCAGCCGAATCACCCCGCGCTCGCCCTGCGACCCGCCCAGCACCGCGACACAGCGCGCCACCTCCATCACGATGCCCGCGACGAGCCCGCGGGCGAGGTCAGCTCGCCCCGTGCCCAGCGTGACACCCTGAATCAGACCCGTCAGGGTCGGGTCCCACAGCGCGCCCTGCTCGCCCGGGCCGAGATACGGCAGCACGATCGGCGCGTTGTCGAGTGCGGCCGACTCGGCCAAGGTCACCAATTCTTCCGGCCCGCCAACGCCCAGCAGTGCACTGAGCCAGGCGAGGGCAGATCCGGTGGTCATCAGGTCGAGTTCGAGCCCGTAGCCAGCGCCGGCCATCGGCGTCACGAGATAGCGCGATTGCGGATCGAACCGCGCCACCTCCGACCAGCCGATGACCACTGTGCTGGTGCCCGAGATCACCGCGATATCGCCGGGCGAACGGATGCCGAGGCCGTAGGCGCCGAGCACGGAATCAGCGCCGCCGAGCACGACGGGAATCCCCGCGGCACAGCCCCAGCGCGCCGCAAGAGCCGCATCGAGCGGTGCGGATGCCGACGACTCCAGCACCTCTGGCAGCGTCGGGCCGGTGCCGGTCGCCGTCGAGGTGACGGTGGCGACGAGGGCCGGGTCCCACGCTGAGGTGCGGAGCGAGAAGCACCCGTAGCCCGCAGCGGTGCTCGGGTCGGTGGCGAGTCGCCCAGTCAGGCGCTGGAACAGGTGATCCTTCGCCCCGACGATGTAGGTCGGTGAAGCGCCCGACGCCGCCGCGTGCAGATACATCGGCAGCAGATAGCGCGCGTCGAGTCGCTGCCCGGTCAGTCGGTACAGCACTGCGTCGCTGAACTCGGCCCGGATCGCGTCGGCTTCGGCTTCGGCCCTGCCGTCTTCCCAGGTGATCGCCGGCCCGATCGGGTCGTACGCCTCGTCGAGCATGACGAGGGTCGGCAGCATGGCCGAGAGTCCGACCGCCGACCAGCTGGTCGGATCGACGGATGCCGCAAGCTGCGCCATCACCGAATCGCACGCCGCCATCCACTCGGCCGGGTCTTGCTCGGCACTACCCGGCTCGGGGCGCGACGTGGAGTACCCGTGGCTCGCGCGCGCGAGCACCGAGCCGTCCTGCGCGACAGCGAGCGCCTTGAGGCCGGAGGTTCCGAGGTCGAGCCCGATGACAACTGACCGCACCTTCGTTGCCGTCATCGCGCTCCTCACCCTGGGCAACAAGCCTAGAACTCGCGCGCCACGATCTTCAGCGCGTCGGTTGCAGCGTTCAGCGTCTCGTCGATGTCGGCGTCGGTGTGCACGAGCGAGACAAACAGATTCTCGAACTGCAGCGGGTGAAACAGCACCCCGCGCACGACCATCTCTTCGTACCAGCGCCGGAACGCCGGCTCGTTCGCGTACTGGGCAGCCTCACGCCAGTTGCTGATCGGGCGATCGGCGAACCAGAGCTGGAAGACGGTGCCGAGACCCTCGACGTAGGCGTCGAGTCCATTCTCGTTCGCCAGGTCGGTGAGGCCTGCGGCGAGCCGATAGCCGAGCGCTCGCTGGCGTTCGTACAGGCCCGGTTCGGCCAGCACGTCCATGGTCGCCGACACCGCAGCGCACTGCACGACGTTCGCGTTGTATGTGCCGGATTGGGAATACGTTCCGTCGGCGATGAGCCGCATCGCGTCGACACTGCCTCCGACCGCGGCGACCGGGAACCCGCCCCCGAGACCCTTGGCCAAGGTCGTCAGGTCGGGAGTGACTCCGAACCACTCCTGAGCACCGCCTCGCGCGAACCGGAATCCGGTGATCACCTCGTCGAAGATCAGCATGGCGCCGTGCTTGGTGGTCTGCTCGCGGAGCAACTCGAGATAGCCGGGCTCCGGCAGAATGCAGCCGGTGTTGAAGACGGCCGCCTCGGTCAGCACGGCGGCGACCTCGTGGCCGCGCTCATCCATCAGCTTGACGAAGCTCTCTGGGTCGTTCCAGGTGAGCACGACAAGGGTCTGCTCGAGTTCGGCGGGAACGCCAGGGCCCATCGCCACCGGTCGCGGGTGCTTGGCATCGCCGGCCAGTGCAGGGTCGACGTGGTTCGACCAATAGACCGTGTCTTGCCAGCCGTGGTAATGACCCTCGAACCGCACGATGATACGACGTCCGGTGGTGGCGCGGGCAAGCCGCACCGCAGTGCCGACCGCCTCGGAACCAGAGTTGGTGAACCGCACCTGCTCGATCCCGGGGACCGCGGCGACGACCTTCTCGGCCGCCTCGATCTCGAGCTCATACGGCAGGCCGAAACAGGTGCCGTAGTCGGCGATCGCGCGCGTGACGGCGTCGGTGACCCCCGGATGGCGGTGGCCGAGAATCATCGGGCCGAGACCCAGCAGGTAGTCGATGTACTCGTTGCCGTCGACGTCGCGAATCCGTGAGCCGTTGCCCTCGGCGATGAACAGCGGGTAGGGGTTCCACCCGTTGCGCGGCATCCTCGCGGTGCTGCCCGCACCGCCGGGGATGCTCACCTTTGCGCGGTCGAAGAGGGCGCGGGTGCGCGGAGTCCTGGCGGCGAAGTCGGTGTCAAAACTCATGGCGGTGCAGCCCTTCCGGGGTCCAGACAGTGCAAAGAGATTATGCTTAGTATATAGAGTGACACAGGTACTCGACGAGCGCCCGCACCGGTGTCCCGGTCGGTCCGACCGGCCACGCGCCCGCATCGTGCTCGAGGTAGGCGCCCGACCCGTTGTCGATGTGCAGCCACGCAACGTCGCCAACGAATTCGCGCAAGAAGGTGGCGGCGACGACACCCGTGTCGGGTGCCTCTCCCGGCGCATTGGCGATGTCGGCGACGCGCGACGACAGCAAGGCGAGGTAGGAGGGATGCAGCGGCAGCTGCCAGCCCGGATCACCCGAGCGCTCACCCGCGCTCACCACGTCGGCAGCGAGCGACGTCGAGTTGCTCCAGCAGCCCCAATATGCGGTGCCGAGAGCTCCCGAATCGGTGAGCGTCCCCACGTCGATCAGCGCGGTAGGTTCGGTCATCGCGAGCCATGCCAGGGCGTCCGCGAGCACCAGCCGCCCCTCGCAGTCGGTGTCGACGACCTCGGTGGTTCGACCGCCGGGATGGGTGACCACGTCGCCCGGGCGCTGCGCCAGCGCGCCCGGCATGTTCTCGGTGATCGGCAGGATCGCGTGGATCCCCCGAGCCGCCCCGAGCGATGCCGCCGTAATGACGGCAGCCGCAACGGAGGCCGCTGCTGCCATATCCGACTTCATCCAGGCGATCTCGGTCGCGTCGCGTTTGAGGTTGATGCCGCCGGAGTCGAAGGTGATGCCCTTGCCGGCGAGCGCAACGACATCCGGTCCGTCGACGGTGAGCTCTACCACCAGCGCGGTGCCCGGTCGCGCGGCGCCGACGGCGAGCGTGCCACCGAACCCGCGCTCGGCGAGAGTTGCAGCATCCCAGACCGACGCCGTCACCCCTGCGACCGGCTCAGCGAGCGCCAGGATGCGGTCGGCGAACTCGCGCGGCCCGAGCAGGTTGGGCGGGGTCTCGACCAGCTGACGCACCCAGTTGGTGGCCGTTGCGACGGTCTCGGCCCGTTCGGCTGCCGCCGACTCGCCCTGCCAGACGATCGAGAGCGCAGCCTGCTGCTGCTCGCCGTAGCGCCAGGCACCCAGTCGGTGCCCCTCGGTGACCGCGGCAAGGGCTCGGTCGTCGCTCGGCAACTCCGCGGCCAACAATGAGACAACGGCGCCCGCCGGGGCGGCCATCGCCGCGTCACGTAGGGTATCGGGGCTCAGCGTGGGTCGAGCGCCCAGACCGATGACGACGACGGGCTTGCCGTCGACCACCGTGCGAAGCTGCTGACCTGCAGCCCCAGTGAACGTCGGGTCGCCGAGCGCACCGACGTCGACTCCCAGAGCCGTCGCCCCGAGGCCCGCAGCCGGCCTCGCATCGGCCCCCTCGAAGGCGCCGACAACGCGCAGGCCAGACACGTCATCCGCGCTCTTGACGAGTTCGACCATCACTTTCCCCGGTGTACGCCGAGGAGTGTCTGCGTCGAGAGGTTGTTGACCGAGCCGACCAGCGGCGACATCAAGAAGCCTGTCCACTTGGGGCTGTGGGCCTCGATGACGTCCTGGTAGTTGAGCACGATGTACGGCCGGTCGTCGAAGGCGATCTTCTGCATCTGGTTGATGATCGCCTGTCGGCTCGCCTTGTCGGGGGCGACCGACTGCGCGGCGTAGAGCTTGTCGTACTCCGGGTTGCAGTAGCCGCTGTCGTTGTTGTTTCCGAGCTGCGCGCAGGTGAGAACGCTCAACTGGAAGTCCGGATCAACGGGAGGGATCCAGTCCCACATCGCGAGATCGAAGTCGGTGTACTTGTTGTCGGCTCCGTTGATCGCGGTGGTTGCAGCATCCGTGTCCATCTTGCGCATCGTGATCTTCACCCCGATCTGCTGAAAATCGTTCTGAATGATCTGGAACATCCGGTCACCCGCACCGTTGATCTCGGTCGGGAAGATGAGCTGGTACGACATCGGGTGGCCATCGGCAACCCGCAGTCCATCAGAGCCCTTGGCGTAGCCGAGTCCGTCGAGGATCTCGTTCGCTTTCGCCAGGTCGAACGGGAGCGGCTTGATGGAGTCGTCGTGCCATCCGGTCGAGGGGGCGATGATCGTTGAACCCGGGTCGGAGTATCCCAACCACGCCGTCTTGTCCATCGTGTCGCGGTCCATGGCGTACTCGAAGGCTTCTCGCACCTTCGGGTTGAGCAGCTCGTGGTTGTTCTTCTTCTTCGGGTTCGTGTTGATGATGAAGTCGTAGAAGCCGACGCTCGGGGTGGTCTGCACGATCATGCCGGCCTTCTTGAGGGTGGCCACCGCGGTTGCCGGGGTCGCCTCGCCGATCATGTCAACCTGCCCGGTCTTGAGGGCGGTCACCATCGCGTCGTTGTTCGCGAAGAACTGCAGGCCGAAGCCGGTGATTTTGGGCTTCGTCTTGCCCCACCAGTTCGGGTTCAGGCCGAACAGGGCGAGCTGGTTCTTCTTGTACTGGGTCAGCTGGAACGGACCACCCGAGACCATCGGGGCGCCATTCTGGAACGTGGAGATCTTCTTGCCGTTGCCGGTGGCGAGGGATGACCACACGTGCTGAGGCAGGATCGGCAGCTGCTGCATCTGCGCGAGCACGTTGGATACCGGCTGCGAGTAGCTGAGGACCAGGGTATTTGCGGTACTCGCGGTGGCCTTCTTCAGATTGTTGACGAAGCCGGCCTGCTGGCCGGTCGGGCCGTTTTGATACTTGACGATCATGTTCAAGGTGAAGGCGGCATCCTTCGCGTTCAACGGTTTACCGTCTGACCACTTCGCGCCCGATACCGTGTGGAATGTCCACGTCTCACCGTCAGCTGATGTCGACCAGTCGGTCGCGAATGAGGGGACCAGCGACATGTCCTTGGTGTCGTACTCGGTCAGGTGCGGGTAGGAGTACTGGTTCACGACGCTGCTGTAGTCAGAGCTCGAGACGAACGGGTTCAGGGAGTCGATCGGGGCGCTGGCTCCGATCCGCAGGACCGTGTCGGAGGAGCCACCAGAGCTGCAGCCGACGAGACTCGCCGCGACGATGCCGCCGATGGCAGCGACCACCAAAATACCTCGTGTTAACTTCATGTAAACCTTCCCTCTTCGGGGCCGATTCGGCCACCATTGGACCCCCGGATACCGGTACCTCGATCTCGGGAATTCAGGCATTTCTTCGATGTTTATTGCCCGCACGCAGCGCCGCGGGTCGGCAGATCACGTTCGCGGAAATTACTCTTGGCGCGCTTAGTATGATGACCACCAATCACCGAGTCAAGCGAGAGGAGCACCGATGCGCTCCTACGTGCTCAAGCGATCGGTGTTCGCGGTGGTCACCATCATCGTCGCGATCAGCCTGAACTTTGTGCTCTTTCGCGTGCTTCCCGGCAGCGCCGTCACTCGCATCTCGCGCATCCCCAACGCCTCGCCAGAACTGCGGCACGCGCTTGAGGTCGAGTTCGGCCTCGACAAGCCGGTGTGGCAGCAGTACCTGCTCTACATGGGGCAACTGTTTCGCGGCAACCTGGGCGTCTCGTTCTCGAACCGGCAGCCCGTGCTCGACAACCTGCTCGAGGCGTTCGGCAACACGCTGCCGCTCGTCGCGACCGGCACCATCATCGCCATCGTGCTCGGCATCGCGGTCGGGGTGTTCTCGGCGGTGAGGCGGGGCACGATCGGCGACCACCTGTCGACGAATCTGGCAGTGGTCTTCTACGCCTTCCCCACCCAGTTTCTCGGCATGATGCTGCTCATCCTGTTTGCCGGCGTGCTGCCATCTGTCGGCATGAGCGACCCGTTCGCGGTGGCCGCGTCGCCCGGCGATCAGTTCGTCGACCTCCTGCGGCATCTCGTGTTACCGGTCACCACGCTGGTGCTGACCCTCTATGCCGAGGACGCCCTGATCGTGCGATCGGCGATGCTCGAGACCCTCGGCGAGGACTACATCCTCACCGCGAGGGCCAAGGGACTGCCGACCCGCAGGATCGTGATCTCGTATGCATTGCGCAACGCAACACTGCCCACGATCACCCAAGTGGCGCTGTCTCTCGGCACCATCGTGAGCGGCGCGATTCTGATCGAAGTGATCTACTCGTGGCCGGGAATCGGCCGGGCCCTCTATGAGGCGGTGCTTCAACGTGACTACCCCATGCTGCAGGGCGGGTTCCTGTTCATCACCGTGGTCGTCGTTCTGCTGAACTACCTTGCCGACATTCTGTACATCCGCCTCGACCCGCGCCTGGCGCACTGAGACGAGGAGCGTGATGACCGACGAATCTGTGACCGCGCCCCTGCGCAGACAACGCCGCGGGGTGTGGTGGTCGATGCTCGCATCGCTGCGGCAGCCGTCATCGCTCACCGGGCTGGTGATCATTGGTGTCTTCCTGGTGCTCTCGCTGCTGTCGCAGTGGATCGTGCCCTTCAGCACCAGCCACGCGAGCTGCGGAGTATTCGATCCGCCGTCGCTCACCCACTGGCTCGGCTGCGACGACGGCGGCATCGACGTGCTCAGCCTGGTGATCCAGGGCGGAGCGGTATCGATGTTCGTCGGATTCACGGCGGCGGTGATCGCGATCGGCGTCGGCGCACTGGTCGGGGTGCTCTCTGGCTACTTCGGCGGCCTCATCGACAGCGTGCTCATGCGCATCACCGACTACTTCATTGTCATTCCGCAGATCGTGCTCATGATCGTGATCGCTGCGGTCTGGGGGCCGAGCCTCGGTCACGTCATCATTGTCATCGGGTTTCTGATGTGGACCACGACCGCCCGCGTCATTCGGGCCCAGGTGAAATCGCTGCGAGAGCGCGTCTACGTGCGAAGATCCCAGTCGATCGGGGCGTCGCACCTGCGCATCATCGGCCGGCACATCATTCCGCAACTCGGGCCGCTGCTCATCGCCAACGCCGTGCTGGCCATCACTCTCGCGATCTTCAACGAGACCGCGCTGGCCTTCCTCGGGCTCTCTGACCCCACGGCGATCACCTGGGGCACGATCATGGAGCACGCCTTCGACCGGGATGCCATCTCGACCGGTGCCTGGTGGGCGATCGTGCCCGCCGGCGTCTGCGTCGCCCTGCTCATTCTCGGCTGTTATTTGGTCGGCAACTCGATCGAAGATGCCCTGAACCCTCGCCTGCGGTTCTCGTACCTGTCACCGCGTGGATGGCGGCTACGCACGCTGGTCGGCCGCGGGAAGGACGCCCTGTGAGCGACATCCCGGCACTCGAGCTGCGCAACCTCAACGTCTGGTTCGACGAGCGCGACGGCGGACGCAACCCGGCCCAGCTGCACACCGTCAAGGGCATCGACCTGCGGGTCGCCGCCGGCGAGCGGGTCGGGCTGGTGGGCGAATCCGGATGCGGCAAGACCACCACGATCATGGCTGCGATGGGCTTGTTGCCGGCCTCCGCGACCGTGGGTGGGCAGGTGCTGCTCGGCGGGGTCGACGTGATCGAACGGGGCGAGGCCAGCATCCGGCGTCACCGCTGGACCGACATCGCGATGGTGTTTCAGGGCGCCATGAGTGCGTTCAACCCGGTGAAGCGGGTCGGCTGGCAGATCGTCGAGGCCCTCGAGTTTCACGACATCGCGCAGGGTGCGGCCGCTCGGCTGCGCACCGCAGAGCTGCTCGACCTCGTCGGGCTGCCGGCCGGAACCGCCGACCGCTACCCGCACCAGCTCTCGGGTGGCATGAAGCAGCGCGCGGTGATCGCCATGGCGCTCTCGTGCAACCCGAAGGTGCTGCTCGCCGATGAGCCGACGACCGCGCTCGACGTGGTCGTTCAAGACCAGATCCTCCAGCTGCTCGTGCGCGTCTCGACCGAACTCGACCTCGCCCTCGTGCTCGTCACCCACGACCTCGGCGTGGTGGCGCAGACCTGCACCAGCGCGGCCGTCATGCGCGGCGGCGAGATCGTCGAGTTCGGAACGGTCGATGAGCTGTATCGGCGACCGAAGCATCCGTACACCCGCGAGCTGTTCGAGGCCACGCCCAATCTCGCGGCAGTCAAGAACGACGCCCCCGATGCGGCAGTTGATGACGCCGTGCTGCTCGAGGTGCGAGACCTGACGGTCGTCTACGACCGACGCGCAGACACACCCGCCGTCGACGGCATCTCGCTCACCGTCGAGCAGGGCGAGCTCGTGGCGTTGGTCGGCCAGTCCGGATGCGGCAAGACCACCACCCTGCAAACCATCCTGGGCATGGAGAAGGCCGCAAGCGGCTCGATCAGGATCGGCGGCACCGAGGTAGTCGGCCTCGGCGAACGCGCCTGGCGACCCCTTCGACGCGATGTGCAGATGATCTACCAGGATCCGTACGAGGCACTCGACGGGCGGTTCCGCGTCGAAGACGCCATCGAAGAGCCGCTGCTCGTGCACCGGATCGGCGCGAACGCCACCGAGCGGCGTGCCCTCGTGGCGCAGGCCCTCACCGACGTCGGGCTGGATCCAGCCGTGTACGCCCAGCGATTCCCTCACGAACTGTCGGGTGGCCAGCGCCAGCGGGTCGCGATCGCCGCGAGCCTGGTGCTGCGACCGCGGCTGCTGCTCGCCGACGAACCCGTGTCAATGCTCGACGTGTCGGTGCGAACCGGCATTCTGCAACTGCTCGACCGGCTGCGGCGAGAGCACGAGATGGGCATCCTGATGATCACCCACGACCTGTCCACCGCAGCGAACTACGCCGACCGAATCATCGTCATGCGCAACGCCCGCATCGAAGAAGAGGGAACGCCCTGGCAGATCATCCACCACCCGACATCTGACTACACGCGGCAGTTGCTCGACAGCATCCCGAGTCCCGATCCCCGGGTGCAGCGAGCGCCTAGCGCTTGACAGATGCCCCGAGTGGGCGGATCGACCACGAGCCGGTGTCGTTCGCCTCGAACAGCTTTTGACGCGAGGTGCCCGAAATGTAGAAGATGAACTCGGATGCGGGATAGGTCTGCTGGAAGCTGTCGAACGCGACCCCCTCGGCGTCAACGCTCACTCCTCTGATGCGCACAACGGAGTCGCGCGCCGTCAATCGCAGGTAGTCCCGCTCCCAGGCATCGGGGTGGTCAACCTCGAACGCCTGCTCGACAAAGTCATCGGTGAGGCTATAGCGGTCGGCGAGCAGGCCGTAGAGCGAGGCGCCGGCGGCGAGAAGAGCCTCATCCAGGGCCGGCACCAGGCTCAGCGGCAACACCGCCTTTTCGAGCACTTTGGGCGAGTCGCCGACCTTGCGCAGTCGGCAGATCTCCCACACGGGCTGTCCCTCATCGATGCCGAGAGCTACCGCGTGCTTCTCGCTCGGCATCCCGACCAGCATGCTCACCAATTCTGTCGTCAGCTGCACCTCTTCAGTGCTGCCCGACATCGTCTCGAGCAACGATCCCGGTCGCGACGGCTCTGACACGATCTTGCGTGGCGCGACAAACGTTCCAACGCCCTGGTGCCGCACGATTTTTCCGCTGTGCGCCAACTCGTCGAGTGCGCGCCGCACCGAGATGACACTCACCTTGGCGAGTTCGGCCAACTCGGCCGTGCTGGGCAGCTGATCGCCCTCGGTGAGACCTCTCTGTTCGATGTACTCGAGCACCAGGTCGTAGACGTATTGGTACCGAAGAACGCGCGGAGCCGCCGGCGAAGTATGCATGACCTTCTTGGCACGCGACGGTTCTGCCACTGTGATCCCGGTCCCTTCGCACCGGGATCGCGTCACCGGTGAATTGGCTACCAGGCTACTGTCCAACCCGCGGGCGGGTGCCACCTCGCCGACTTCGCGCCGCGGCTGGGATGGCCTGGTGGGTGGC
>JBDUBG010000421.1:0-3782 GCA_040004215.1 Pseudolysinimonas sp.
GCGCTTCCCTGACACGGAAGAGGTCACTGGTTCGATCCCAGTATCGCCCACCACGAAACCCCAGTGCTTTACGGGGGACTTTGTCTGCTTGAGGCGGACCGTCGGATTTGCTTTGCGTCCAGTACCCGCAGGCGGTCGCGTCTCGCGTCAACAAGCAACGGGAACTCGCCGGTAGCTCTTGAGCGGAGCGGCGGTGCGGCAACTGCAGAACCGTCCGGCTCAACTAGATCTTCAGGGCGTGGCGGCACCGAGGAAACATCCTGGGTGCCACCACGAACTGGGTCCTGCGATCGGGGGATTATTCGCAGGCGCGATGACTTTCGACGCGCGTGGGGGCGCAACGTCCGGGTAAGCCATCACCGCTGATCTTATGTCCTCCTTTTGGGGGACCGCTGCCCCCAGGACTGGGCAATGACGAACCAACGAGTCTGTGAGTTGGTGCGGGTGGGAGTCCTGTGACTCAAGTGACCAGCCTCTGCCCCTCTCGGGGCGACGCTCGACCCCAATATCCCGGGTTCACGGAGATGTCGGCAATCTGAGAAGCTCGTGCATTCTTGCGCCTAGACCGATCGGTCGGCTCGGTGTATACCCCAGTACGCCTGATCCCCAGCCCGGTGGATGGGTCCCTGGAGCGCTCACGAACCTGCGCTGTCCGGGCTTCTCTGTTTTTCGTCCTGGGTGTTGCCTCCATGTACCGGGCAGTCGAGCAGGCTCCACGTAACTTGTAGCCCGGCCTCCGCGACGTTCCGGCGGTTCCCCCAACCTTCGGGACCTTGGACGGCTGGGGACCGGGGTGACGCTAGCCCAGAACTAGGCGTTGCTACCGGTCCCCGATCACGCCCCACCGCCCGAAGTGGGGCTGACAGGCGATCCCTGGCGTTCCCTAGGTTGGGACATGCTCGCTCGGGAAGATTGCGCCCTGATGCGATGCCTCGGGACCGGAAGTGGCGCTTACCCAGATAGTCAACGCTTCCGGTCCCTCTCTCTCGTTGCGGACAGATCGGCCCATACCGTCTACGTCGCGAAGCAATAGTGGGCGTCTGCATCGCTCGCCACCCACACGAGTGGCACCGTCATGAGGGCTGATGGGCGGCATCCTCGACCTGGCATGATCGCAGACATGCTGACTGACGACGCCCGAACGTTGGTGAGTTTCAGCCTCACGGTGCTCTCGCCGCATTCGATCGACGCTCTGGCGCCGTTTGCCGCGCCGAACCTGGTTGCTGGAGCCACCGACGACTTCATGTATGGCATCTCGAAGGTCGGATTCGAGGATGCCGACGAGACGACGCGCGCTGAGCGGCTTCACAGCATTGTCAGTGAGTCGCTCGATCTGCTCGACGCCAGCGGCATCAGCCCCAGTGAGCTGCATCATCCGGATGTCCGAGTGCGGGCGTTCTACACCTTCGACCCCGGCCATGAAACGATCAGCGCCGACATCGTGACCCGCCTGGCACGGGTCAACGCGACCATCTGGATCGACTCGAACGGCTGATCAAGGTATCGCTCACCGCGAAACCCTTCTAACCTCGCCTCATGAGTTTCGAGGTTTCGGCCGACGCATACGGGCGGTTTATGGGCCGCTACTCAGAGAAGCTCGCCGTGGAGCTTGCAGACGCCGCTGCCGTCACGGCAGGACAGCGAGCTCTCGACGTGGGATGCGGTCCCGGTGGTCTCACCGCCGTGCTGGTGGCACGACTCGGCAGCGACCACGTGGCAGCGCTCGACCCCAGCCCGCCGTTTGTGGAGGCCGCGCGCACCCGACTGCCGGGAGTCGACATCCGCCTCGCGAGGGCTGAGAGCATCCCCTTCGATAACGACACCTTCGATGTCGCTCTTGCCGAGCTCGTCGTGCATTTCATGAGCGACCCGGTTGCCGGCATCACCGAGATGGCGCGGGTGACGAAGCCGGGAGGGACCATCGCTGCCTGCGTCTGGGATCACCAGGGAGACACCGGTGCCCTGTCGGCATTTTGGAAGGTCGCCCGCACCATGGATCTCGACATTGATGACGAGTCGGGGCTTGCCGGTTCGCGTGAGGGGCAACTCGACGAACTGTTCGGCGCGGCGGGTCTGCGCGACATTCGCGCGCTGACGCTGACTGTGCAGGTCGACTTCACGGGATTCGACCAGTGGTGGGAGCCTTTCACCCTCGGTGTCGGACCAGTGGGCACCTACATCAACAGTCTCGACGACGCGGCGCGTGAGACCTTGAGACTGGCATGCGCTGCAAGCCTGCCGACCGGTCCGTTCACGATCGACGCGTCCGCTTGGACAGCAATCGGCACCGTGTAGGCCTGCACCCCACCTTGGGGACCTTGCTGTCTACCCCAGCGACCTTCACGATGTACCTATGGCACAGGTGGGAGTGCCCTCGGTTCAGAGCACCCAATTCGCGGAGCTGCTGGTCCAATCGGGGCTGATTTCAGAGCAAGACCTTGAACTGGCACGCGCGGCGAAGGCGCGCACCGGGTCGCACATCGACGAGATCCTGGTCAGCCAGGGCATCGTCTCTCCTCAGGCGTTGCGGGGGGTGATGGCGCATGCCTGGGGCCTGCCGGTCATCGACCTGCATACCGCCCACCACGACAGTGCGTTCATGCATCACTGGTCGGGGCAGATGATGGTGGCCGAGAACTGGATGCCGCTGCGCCGCGAGCCCGACGGAAGCGTGCTGGTCGCCACGGCGCGCATCCCCGATGCCGAGCGGCGCGAGCACATCGAACGCACCCTCGGAGCGTCGGTCCGCTTCGGCGTTGCCACGTCCTGGGACATCCGCAACCTTGCCCTGCGCGTCTTCCACGCCGAGATTGCTGACGAGGCGGCCAACGAACTCTTCCGGCAAAACCCCGAACTCTCTGCGCGGGTCGTCTTCTCACGCGGCCAGAAGATCGGGTTCATCGCCCTGATCGTGGTCGGGCTGGTTGCGCTCTTCTTCTGGCCGGCGATCGTGGTGATCTCGGCCATTGCCTTCATCAGCGTGATCTTCTTCGCCGGAACGCTGTTCAAATTTCTGGTCGCCATGCGCGGCGCGAAGTTCGACGTGGTCGAGCGCGTGACCCAGCAGCAGGTCGACGCTCTTCACGACAGCGAACTGCCGGTCTATACGGTGCTCGTTCCGGTCTTCCGCGAGGCGAACATCGTCGGTCAGTTGGTCGGCAACCTCGGCCAGATCGACTGGCCGGCCGACAAGCTCGAGGTGCTCATCCTGATCGAGGAAGAAGACACTCTCACCCGGGATGCGTTGGCGAAGGCCTCACCGCCGCCGAACTTCCATGTGGTGACGATCCCGAAGGGCGCGCCGCAGACCAAGCCACGCGCCTGCAATGTCGGGCTCTTCTTCGCCACCGGTGAGTACCTGGTGATCTACGACGCCGAAGACACCCCAGACCCCGACCAGCTCAAGAAAGCCTTCGTGGCGTTCCGGCGCGGCGGCGACAAGACCGTCTGCATCCAGGCATCGCTCAACTACTTCAACGCCGACGAGAACGTGCTGACGCGCATGTTCACGCTGGAATACAGCTACTGGTTCGACTACATGCTGGCCGGGCTCGATGCCGCAGACCTGCCGATCCCGCTGGGCGGCACGTCGAACCACTTCCGTACATCGGCGCTCAACGAACTCGGCGGCTGGGACCCGTACAACGTGACGGAAGACGCCGACCTCGGCATCCGCGCGAGCGCCCTCGGCTACCGCGTGGGCGTCGTGAACTCGACCACCATGGAGGAGGCCAACACCTCGATCCCGAACTTCATCCGTCAGCGCAGCCGCTGGATCAAGG
>JBDUBG010000031.1:0-3767 GCA_040004215.1 Pseudolysinimonas sp.
GCTGCCCGTAGCTGACATCGCGCGCCAGTTGCGTGCTGTGCCAGAGCGGCGAGAGCCAGCCGATCCACTGCAACCAGATCGGCAGTTGGGTGAGCGGGAACACGGTGCCGCTGAACAGGGTCATCGGGGCGACGATGAAGCGCCCGATGAGGGCGAACTGACCGCGATCCTCACGAATCGTCGACGAGTATGCCGCGATCGGCACACCGAATGCCAAGCCACCGATGATCGCGATGGGCAGCGCCAACACACCCCAGCCCAGCGGGATTGCGCCGAACGCCAACGCGATCACCAAGAAGATTCCCGAGGTCACGGCGATCCTGATCGTCGTGTACAGGATGTGCCCATTCACGATCTGACGGGGAGTGATCGGTGAGGCGTTCATGGCGAGAAAGGTCTCGTTCCACTTGAAGCCCATCATCACGCCGAAGGTGAACTCCTCGGTGGCCGTTGCGACAGCGCCCGCGCACAGGAACGCCGGGATGACGAACTCGGCGTATGGCACACCGGCGATCCCGTTCGTGCCGCCGGTCTTGATGAGCGTTGCCAGGCCGACGCCGAATGCCAGCAGATAGAGAAGCGGCGAGCCGATCGCTGTCGCGAGCACCGGCAGGAAGAAGGTAGGAACGCGCCGCAGCTCGTGCTCGGCGACGTACCAGGTGCCGAACTTCTGCGGCCGAGCGACCGAGGCGAGGCCGCGACGCACGTCGAGGGCGGTCATTCGATCAGGCTCCTGCCGGTGAGCCGCAAGAAGACGTCTTCGAGACTGGATCGCCGCACCAGGCTGGTGATCGGCTCCAGCCCGCGGCGGATCGCCTCGGCGAGCGCTGCCTCTCCGTCTGCCGCATAGATGAGCACCCGATCGGGCAGGACCTCGATGCGGTCGCCGACCCCGGCCAAGGTGGTCGCGGCATCTTTATTGCGCTCGGAGCCGAAGCGCAGCTCGACGACCTCGCGGGTCGAATACTGGCGGATCAGCGAGTTCGGCGACCCCTCCGCCATGATCTGCCCCTTGTCGACAACGACCAGGCGGTCACAGAGCTGCTCGGCCTCGTCCATGTAGTGCGTGGTCAGCACCAGGGTGGTGCCCTGCTCCTTGAGGCGGAACAGCCGGTCCCACAGGATGTGCCTGGCTTGTGGGTCGAGCCCGGTGGTCGGCTCGTCGAGCAGCAGGATGCGCGGGTCGTTGACGAGCGCCCGCGCGATGGTGAGCCGCCGCTTCATACCGCCCGAGAGGTCATCGACCTTCGACTTTGCGCGGTCGCTGAGCTGCGCAAAATCGAGCAGCTCGTCGGCACGCTTCGCCACCGTCGCCCGCGAGATGCCGAAGTACCGCCCGTAGACGATGAGGTTCTCGCGCACGCGCAACTCGTTGTCGAGGTTGTCTTGTTGCGGCACGACCCCGAGTTGCGCCCGGATCTCTGGGCCGTTGTCGTTCGGGTCGAGGCCCAGAATGCTCAGGCTTCCACTCGTACGGGTCGACACCGCCCCAACCATCCGCATGGTCGTCGACTTGCCGGCGCCGTTCGGACCGAGCAACCCGAACGACTCCCCCGGCGCCACCTCAAACGAGATGCCGTCGACGGCGTTGGTCGAGGCGTAGGTCTTGACGAGCTCGGCGGCTTCGATGACGGGCGTGGGCACGGATTCGACCCTAAGGGACACCGCCGACGCGTGCGAACTGGAGGCATCTCCCGGGCCGCTGCGGACAACGCTCAACCCGCGATTCGGCGCGCACGTGAGCGTGGCGCATCTCGCGACCGGCGTGTCGCCGCGAAGTGCCGGATAAGCGTTGCCCGGGGCGGCGCGGGCATCCCCTCGGAGTACGACGACCCCAGCCAAGAGAACTAGCGTGAAAGCATGAGCACCACAGCACCTCGCGCGTCTCGCACTGACCCTCACTCGGCAGCCAACGCCAAGCCCCGCCGCGGCCTATTCGGGCGCCGCGCTCCCGACGACGGGCCACGCGCCAGCTTCCGGCAACTGCTGCCGTATCTCGCTGAGCACCGCGGCGTACTCGCAGTGGTAGTCGGGCTCAGCCTGTTGGGCGCGGTCGCCTCACTGTTGCAACCGCTGCTGGTCAGCCAAGTCATCGGCTTCGTGCAGAAGGGTCAGGGGCTTGGCATGCTGGTCTGGGCGCTGGTCGCGCTCGTGCTCATCTCGGCGGCCCTGAACGGCATCCAGCACTACCTGCTGCAGCGCACCGGCACGAGTGTCGTGCTCTCGGCCCGGCGCCAACTAGTGCGCAGGATGCTGCGCCTCCCGATCGCCGAGTTCGACCAGCGGCGTGCCGGCGACCTCGTCTCGCGGGTCGGCTCAGACTCGACCCTGCTCTACGCCGTCATCACGCAGGGGCTGGTCGACGCGATCGGCGGAGCCGTGCTCTTCCTCGGCGCCCTCATCGCGATGCTCATCATCGATCCCGTGCTGCTCGGGCTCACCGTCGCGGTGATCGCCGTGTCGGTGGTGGCCGTCGTCCTGCTCTCGGGGCGTGTGCGCACGGCAAGCCGCCAGCAGCAAGAGAAGGTCGGCGATCTGGCCGCGGCGGTCGAACGATCGATCAGTGCCATCCGTACCGTGCGTGCCTCGAACGCCACCGAACGCGAAACCGACGCCGTCGTTGAGGATGCAGTTGGCGCGTACCACGCGGGAGTTCGAGTGGCCAAGATCAGCTCACTGATCGTGCCGCTCGGTGCCATCGCGCTGCAGGTCTCGCTGCTCGTGGTGCTCGGCGTGGGTGGATACCGCGTGGCCAGCGGTGCGATCACCATCGCAAACCTGGTGGCGTTCATCTTGTTCCTGTTCATGCTGATCATGCCGCTCGGGCAGGCCTTCGGCGCTCTGACCTCTGTGAACCAGGCGCTGGGAGCCCTCGGCCGCATCCAAGAGATCATCTCGATCCCCAGCGAAGATCAGAACGATGCTGCCCTCGAGCCTGCCGCTCCTGTCGACACGGATGCCGCCATCAGCTTCGACGACGTGCACTTTGGCTACCCAGAGGCGGCTCACAAGACCGAGCGCGACAAGGCAATCGCGGAATTGGACGCTGAAGTCGACAATCGATTCGGCGAAGCCGACTCGGCGCTGGGGTCCCGCGATCGCGACGTGCTCGCCCCCAGCTCCACCGCGCGAGACACCAAGGTGCTGCACGGGGTGTCTTTCGATGTTCCGCGTGGCTCACGGGTCGCGTTGGTCGGCCCGAGCGGGGCTGGCAAGAGCACGATTCTCGCCCTCATCGAGCGCTTCTACGACCCGACCGCCGGCGTGGTGCGGCTGGGCGGCGTCGACGTGCGCGGTATTCCCCGTGACACCCTGCGTGGCCAGATGGGCTACGTCGAGCAGGATGCCCCCGTGCTGGCTGGCTCCTTGCGCGACAACCTCACGCTCAGCGCACCCGACGCGACCGACGAGCAGTGCCGCGCGGTGCTGCACTCGGTCAACCTCGACGAGGTGCTCGAGCGCAACGACCTCGGGCTCGACGCTCCGGTTGGCGAGTCCGGCGTGATGCTGTCTGGCGGCGAACGTCAGCGCCTGGCGATCGCGCGTGCGCTGCTCGCTGCCCCACCGATCCTGCTTCTTGATGAAGCGACTGCGTCACTCGACGGCCTCAACGAGCAGCTGCTGCGCGACGCCATCGACGCGGTCGCCCACAACCGCACCCTGCTGGTCATCGCGCACCGGCTCTCGACCGTCGTCGACTCCGACCGAATCATCGTGCTCGACCACGGCAAGGTCGTCGGCGTCGGGACGCACTCGGAGTTGGTTGC
>JBDUBG010000177.1:0-3745 GCA_040004215.1 Pseudolysinimonas sp.
CGCCCGCACTCCGCGTCTCGACGCCCACCGACAAGTTGCTGACCGGCGCGCTTCTTGTCGCACCTCTGCTCTCGCTGATTGCCGACTCCACGTACGCGGCCCGCGGATGGACGGACAGCGTCGCTGGAATCCTGCATGTGCTCGGTGCCATCGCGTACGGGTTCCTGGTTCTGCGCGTCGCGGCCTGGCTCGCACCATCGTCGCGCCTGGCCATGACGGTGCTCGTGACAGGACTCATTGGCATGGCCGGCAACGTCGCCTATGGTTTCGACACCATTCACATGTCACTGGGCGACACGGCACTCGTTCATCAGCCGGGTGCTGCCAACCTGATCAAGCCGCTCGGTTTGTTCTTCCCGTTGTCACTCGCCCTGATCGCGGTGGCGATCTATCTGCTGGGCAGACGGTGGCAGGCCGTCGTCATCCTCGTCGCTGCCATCGGATGGCCGATCGCCCACATCGGCAACATCGCCCCACTCGCCGTCGCAGTCAACGTCCTCCTGGTGGTTGCCTTCGGCACGCTGGCCTGGCGTGAGCGAGTGGCGCCACTCGGCCGCGTCGAGTAAGCCAGAGTGGGCTTGTCGAGACCGGCGACGCTATCCGACTCTGTCACAGCGTCGTAGACGCACCTCGTCACAGCCCACTCCGGTGTACCGCTACAGACTGACGTAGAACTTGCGAATGGTCTCGTGAATGATCCAGACCGTGTGCATGCCTGCGACGAGGCGGACGACAGATCCGGGCTGCAGTTCGAGAGTCGACGCCGCCCACCCATCGCGCGCGGCGATCTCGACCGTCGCCTTGCCCGCGACCACAACGAACACTTCGTCGGACTCGACGTCTCGGGCGACTCCGTGGGAGAGCTCCCAAATTCCCACGGCGACATCGCCACTCATGGCCAGCAGACGATGGCCCTCGATCGGCGCGCCGCTCACCACATTCTCGGCAGCGAGAGGAGCGCGATCGAGTTCAGCACCCGCAACCGCGAGCACTGTCGCGGGCTCCAGTTCTTCCGCCTCTGACATGTCAGTCAATTCGTTGCTTTCGTTCTCGAAAATGGTGGGTTGAGGGATGCGGCGGGACACTACGAGTCGAAGCCGAGGCCGACCGCATCGAGGGTCTTCTGCACGAGGTTGCGACGCCCCTCATTGTGGTCTGCGCGATTCAGTGCCCAGCGGCTCATGTTAATCCCTACGCTCGCCAGCGGTTCAGGCGGGAACGGCGTCGGGCGCCGCCGCACCATGCGCAGTTCGGTCAACTCGGTGGGCTTTCCACTCAACAGATCGAGTAGAACACGCGCCGCGAAACGAGTGCTGCCGACACCGAGGCCGGTGAAGCCGCTCGCGTATGCGACCCTGCCTTTGCGAGCGAGGCCATAGAAAGCGCAGAACTGACTGCAGGTGTCGATCGCGCCCGACCAGCGGTGTGTTGCGCGGATGCCGTCGAGTTGGGGAAACGTTGTCAAGAGGTGGCTGGCCAGGCGGTCGAAGGTGGCTGCTCGATCCTCATATTCGGGCCGAAGCTGGCGCCCATAGTGGTAGATCGCGTCGTAGCCACCAAACAGGATGCGGTTGTCGCGGGTCAGCCGGTAATAGTGGAACTGGTTCGCCATGTCGCTCAGGCCTTGCCGCCCTTCCCAGCGAACTTCTGCCAGCTGCGCGGCGGTCAACGGCTCGGTCATGAGCACGTAGTCGTAGACCGGCACCGTCATCAGCCGGTTCCGCTTCAGAAGCGAGGGGAACGCATTGGTCGCGAGCACCGCGCGGTCGGCGGTCACGATCTTGCCGTTGACCATCAGCCGAACCGATCCGTCGGAATTCGACTGGAGATCGTCGACTGGCGAGTCTTCGAAGATCTCGACGCCGAGCGCCTCACAGGCTTCCGCAAGCCCCCGCGCGAGCTTCGCGGGATGCACGAGAGCTGCCCCGGTTCGGTTCCAGACGCCCGCGAGGTAGGTCGGAGAGTTGACTGCGCGACGCATTGCATCCTGATCCAGGAACTCAGAGCCCTGCTCGTCGCCAACTTCCCGCGCCCACTCAACCTGGTGAGGTTCAACAGCGACGCTGATCACGCCGTTCCGTTCGAATTCGGCGTCGATCCCCAACTCGTGCAGCGTGCTTTCGATGGCATTCAGATTTTCGGCACCGAGCTCTTCCAAGCGATCGAACTCTTTCGCGAACCGGCTCCGCCCGTTCAGCTCGCCATGAGTGAGGCTCGCCTCGCAGAACCCACCGTTGCGTCCCGACGCCGCCCAGCCGATCTGCTTCGCTTCCAACAACACCACCCGCCGGTTCGGGTCCTGTTGCTTGGCGAGCAGAGCCGCCCAGAGCCCCAGGTAGCCGCCGCCGACGATGGCGAGATCTCGTCGGAACGACTCCTGCACCGATGCACGCCGAGTTCCTGGCGCATCAGCGAGCCAGAATGATCCGAACTCGCTGCCCTCTAACAGGTGCTCGATGGAGGTGCGCGAAGGGGTGTCGCGCTCAAATACGGTGCTCCGGCTCATGGGGGTCACGCCTTTCATTAGTGCTCGTTCCGGTCCGTTCTCGCGATCACTAGCTCCCTGCCACGTCGCCGATCGTCACTCGAGCACCTCGAAGACGTCGATCGTGGTGCTGTCTGTGCCCGCCGTCGCGCGGCCCACGAATACCGAGCGTGTCAGCCACTGCAACTCGGGAGCCACCGTTCTGAAACGCGGTGTGGTCAGAAAGTAGCCCATCTGCTCGGACTCGCTCGGCTCGCCCGCCAGATGTCGCAGGATGCCGACGTTCACGACGTCGATCACCGCGCCGCTTGTCGTGCGCATGAGGTAGCGGGCTTCCACGTCATAGGCGTCGTCTGCTCGAGTGCGGCACCAATCGCCGCCACCGTTGAGCACCTCGCCAGTGATGTCACCACTCACGGAGCCACCCACGATCGGGATGAACTCAAGGATCTCCCTGTCCCGCTGTTCGAGCGGCAGATACTCACCCACCTTCGCGATGATTCGGAAGGCGTATCGAAGTTGAGGAGCATCGGGTTCCATTCCACGATTATGAGCCGTGTGCTCCCGCCCCTACCGTGCGCCGGGAGTCGCCGACTCACCGTTGAGGTTGACACCTCTCGCGCGCGTCGTGAGATACAGACGATGAGCCGTGATGACGATGGCCAACCACGCTCCGCCGAGCGCCCACGCAGCGAGCACATCGGTGAACCAGTGGTGACCCAGAAAGACGCGGCTGAGTCCGATCGTGAGAGCGAACAGAACGGCGATCACCACCGGGATGACCCTGGTCACGACCGAGGTGCGACGCAGGATCACGAGGTAGGCGATGACGCCGGCTACCACCACCGCGTTGAGCGTGTGCCCGCTCGGGAACGAGGGGGAGTATTCGTACGGGGGCACTGCTTCCTCAAGCGGAGGTCGCACTCGATCGATGATGTCTTTGCCCGCGATCGTCATGGCAAGTGACCCCGCGGCGGCGGCCGCGATGAGGATGGCAGGGGTCCACGACTTGCGCCAGAGGGAGAGGATGAGGATCGCCGCGACCGCGATGATCGGCATCCCGATCGGCCCGGCGATGTCGGTGTATCCGGTGACCACGGCATCCACTACCGGGGATCGCAGCGAGATCGCCGTCGCCAGAATCGGCCGATCCAGGCCGGCGACGCTATCCGACTCGGTGACTGCGTCGTAGATCCGGGATGCGAAGAAGCTGAGAAGGAACGCGACGATCGCGCCGATCACCAGCGTGACGATGAGGGA
>JBDUBG010000006.1:0-3739 GCA_040004215.1 Pseudolysinimonas sp.
TCGACGAGAACATTCTGCGTCAGAAGGTCGAGGGCGCGCTCGACCAGAAGAACCATCTGCTGGTCAAGGTCTACAACCGCCGCGCCATCTCGGTCGACGAGGTGGTCACCGAGTTGCTGAGCTACGCCGAGCGCCTGCGCCCGATGGTTGCCGACACCGGACTGGTGCTCAACCAGGCGCTCGACGCCGGCAAAACCGTGCTGTTCGAGGGTGGTCAGGCGACGATGCTGGATGTCGACCACGGCACGTACCCCTTCGTCACCTCGTCGAACGCCACCAGCGGTGGTGCCGCGACCGGCTCGGGCGTCGCGCCGAACCGCTTCGAACGGGTGATCGGAATCATCAAGGCGTACACGACGCGCGTGGGCTCCGGCCCGTTCCCGACCGAGTTGTTCGACGAGTCTGGCGAGTTTCTGCGATCGAACGGTTTCGAATTCGGTACCACCACCGGTCGACCGCGTCGGTGCGGCTGGTACGACGCTCCGATCGCCCGCTACGCGTCGCGTATCAACGGGATCACCGACTTCGTGCTCACCAAGCTCGATGTGCTCACCGGGCTCGACAAAATTCCGGTGTGCGTCGCCTACGAGGTTGACGGCGTGCGTGTCGACGAGGTTCCGGTCAACCAGACCGACTTCCACCACGCGGTGCCGATCTACCAGGAGTTCCCTGGCTGGCAAGACGACATCACCGGCGTGACGTCATTCGAAGATCTGCCGAAGAACGCGCGCGACTATGTGCTCGCGCTCGAGAAGATCAGCGGGTCACGCATCTCGGCGATCGGCGTCGGCCCCGGCCGCGACGCGATCGTTGTGCGGCACGATCTGCTGGGTTAGCCAGCGGCCACGAAAATCTGCAGGGCGAGGTAGACGCCAATGCCCCCGAAAACGAGCAGGATGCCGAGGCTGAGCGCCCAGTCTCTGGCCGTCGGCAGCACGGGGCCAGCTGGGTTCGGCGCCGCGCCGCTGAAGGAATAGAGCGAGCGACGACCGGTTTCGCTCGTCGCGAACTTCGTGCCTTCGGCGTTCGTGCTGCCCAGCAAGAAGCCCTGCGGGTTGGCGCGCAGCTCGATCACGAGCGGGACGCCGCCCATCACGATGAACATCAGGGCCAGCAGGTCGAAGACGATGCCCTCGACCCCCGCAGCCAGGCCAGAGCCCGCGAAGGCGAGCCCCAGTCCGATGAACAGGATCGGCCAGGCCCATGAGATGACCGGAGTGCCGAACCCGCGCGCGACCGCAAATCCGATGGCGACGGCGATGAGTCCCCCGAAGATCGAGACCGGAGTCGACCAGGCGACGACGGCGGGGCACTGAGTCTCGATGACGTACGCGCCTCCCGAGGCGCAGAACCCACCCAGCCCCATCACGATGCTGGCACCGACGGCGAGCAGCGTGAAGCAGAAGGTGAACAGCAGCCACGAGACGGCCGAGCCGAGGTACCGCCAGAGGGGGCTGCTCAGTCGAGACATGGGCACACCGTAGCGGATGCCAGGATGGAAGGGTGACCGCCATCCGCCCCGAGCGCACGACGCTGACGGGTCGCTTCATCCGCCTCGAGCCATTCCACCTCGACCACCTTCCGGGTCTCTGGACCGCCCTGGGGCACCCCGACGTTTTCGCCGGCGGCTACGGGGGTGGGCCAGAAGGGCTGCCAGTAGATGAGGCCGCGTTCCACGAGTGGTTGCCGAACTACCTGCCGCACACCCGCGGAAACACCTACGTGGTGATAGCGCAAGGCGGACGTCACGACGGCGAGGTGCTTGGGGCATCCAGCCTCGCTGACTTCGACGAGGCGAGAGAGCACGCGCACATCGGGTGGACCGGATATGACCCTCGGGTCTGGGCGACCCAGGTGAACCCCGAGGCGAAGCTGCTGATGCTCGGGCTGGCCTTCGACCACGGCTACGGCCGAGTCAAGATCCAGGCGGATGACATCAACTCGCGTTCGAAAGCCGCGATCGCCAAGCTCGGTGCGCACTTCGAGGGCGTCATTCGTCGTGACACGCTGCGATCAGACGGCAGCTGGCGCGATACGGCGGTCTTCTCGGTGCTCATCGACGAGTGGCCAGCGGTGAAGTCAGGGCTCGAGGCACGGCTGGCCGCCTACGGCGACCGCGCCATCGAGTTTCACGGCGTCTAGGCTCAGAGCATGGCTGCTGACTCGATACCGGATGACGCGGAGTCCGAGCTCGCCGCGATCCGTCTCAGCATCGACAACATCGACGCCGCATTGGTGCACATGCTGGCCGAGCGCTTCAAGTTCACTCAGAAAGTGGGAAGGCTGAAGGCGTCGAGCGGGATGCCCGCCTCAGACCCTGAGCGGGAGCGCGTTCAGATTGCGCGGCTTCGCGCGATCGCCATGGAGGCGCAGCTCGACCCGGCATTCGCCGAGAAGTGGTTCAACTTCGTGGTCGCCGAGGTCATCCACCACCATGTGCAGTTGGCAACCGGCGCTGTCGCGACGACTTCCGGCCCGGCCGAATCCGCGTGAACTGGGATCCCCGCCGCCTGCCGTCTCAGGCAGGTCGCACTTTCGTTGTGACCGGGGGCAATGCCGGCATCGGCTACTTCACGGTCGAGCAGCTTGCCTCGACGGGGGCGCGGGTCATTCTGGCTTCGCGATCGGCCGAGAAAACCGAACGGGCGATGGCTTCAATCCGGGAGCACGTGCCGGCAGCCGACGTCGAGTTCGTGCAGCTGGATCTCGGCTCGCTGGGTTCGGTCGCCGCCGCGGCTGAGCAACTGAGCCGGCTGGGCAAACTCGATGGGATCGTGAACAACGCCGGGCTGACCAGCCCGAGCGCTCGTCGCGTCGCCACCGGAGACGGTCTCGAGCTGATCGTCGGCGCCAACTTCTTCGGCCACTTCGCGTTGACGGCGCAGCTCTGGCATGCACTGTCGCCGACCGCGCGGGTCGTGGGTCTCGGCAGCATGGCGACCCGGATGGTGCGTCTCGACCCGGCCGATCTGCTGAGCGAGAAACGCTACCGCCCATTCCGCGCCTACGGGTTCTCGAAGCACGCGGTGCACGGCTTCGCCTTCGAGCTGGACCGCCGCATCCGGGCGGCAGGCGAGCAGCGGATGTCGATGCTCGCTCACCCGGGATTCGCCACCGACAGCCTCGCCGAACGACGACCAGGGGTGAACGATCTGACGCGGCTGGAGCGGATCCGGGACGGCCTGTACGCGATCGTCGGGCAGGGCAAGGATCAGGGTGCGTGGCCGTCGGTGCGCGCGCTGCTGGATCCGGATGCCGAGAGCGGCCAGTTCTACGGCCCCTCGCGCACCCTCACCGGCCCCCCGATCGTGATAGCGCCAGTTGTCTCGAGCGCAACCCCGGAGTTCGGGGCTCACCTCTGGGAGCTCGCCGAAGAGCGCACCGGAGTGACCTTCGCCGTCTGAGCCCCCGCCTTCATCCCCGAGAGTACATATATCTCCGTACCCTCGACGTCGAGAGTACGGAGATCTCCGTACTCTCAGGGGAAAGGGGCAGGACGCTTACTCTGAGATGCGAGTTCCGCGCGGGGCTCCGTGTACGCCGGCTCCGCTGAGGTCGGCGTTATAGCCGACGACCGGGCCAAAGTGCTCGACCATCGTCGCGCGTGAGGTCGTTCGCAGTTCGTCGAGGAAAGCCGTGAAGAGGTCCTGCACTTCGAGAGCAGCCCCCGCGCCGTCCGCCCCGCGGTCGGTCACGCCGATGCGGGCGACGGGATAATTGCGTCCCTCGCAGAGCCGCA
>JBDUBG010000144.1:0-3730 GCA_040004215.1 Pseudolysinimonas sp.
AGGCGATCGACAGGATGGCACCGTCGTTGAGCAGCGCCAGCATCACGATCATGATGGCGGTGACGGGGAAGAAGTTGAACACGAGGATGGCCAGCGTGACGAAGAGGAGCACTCGCAACGTCTCGGCGATGCGGTAGATGGCGTAGCTGTTCATCCGCTGGAAAATCCTGCGGCTCTCTTTGATTGCGTCGATGATCACCGACAGGCCCGGGGTGGTCAGTACGATCGCCGCCGCGGCTCGAGCCGCATCGGTGGCGCCGGATACAGCGATGCCACAGTCCGCTTCCTTCAACGCCGGAGCGTCGTTGACCCCGTCACCGGTCATCCCGACGATGTGGCCCCTCTTCTGAAGAACGTCGACGATGTGGTACTTGTGTTCGGGGAATACCTGGGCGAAGCCGTCCGCCGCCTCGATGGAGGCAGCTGTTGCGGCGCTCTCGGTCCGTTTCGAGTCGCCCAGACCAGCGGCATCCAAAATGTCGGTGCCCATTCCGAGTTTCTTCGCCGTTTCTTTGGCGATCGCCAGCTGATCGCCGGTGACCATCTTGACGGACACGCCCATCTTTCCCGCCTCGGCGATCGTGGCTTTCGCGTCGTCCCGCGGCGGATCGAAGAGGGGCAGCACTCCCTCAAACTTCCAGTGCCCCTTCTGGGTGGCCCGAGCGACGCCCAGAGATCGGAATCCGCGGGCCGCGAATGCGGCGATTGCCTTCTCAACGGCGGGCTTAATGGCGGCTGAGTTCTGCGACATCTTCAAGATGACCTGCGGTGCGCCCTTGGTAACGGTGAACGAGCGGCCTGCTGGGGGCGTGACCTTCGCTTCGGTTCGTTTGTGCACCGGGTCGAAGGGTGCGAAATCAGTGACCTCGTAGTCCGCAAGCTTCTGCTTTGCGGTGACGCCGCCGATGACCGCGAGGTCGATCGTGTCTTTGTCCTCGGCACGGGATGCCAGGGCCGCGTCGAGAATGACCTGGCCGGGGTCGATGCCGGTCACGGTGTATGGGTCGCCCAGAGTCAGTCTGTTCTGAGTGAGTGTGCCGGTCTTGTCTGAGCAGAGGATGTCAACTCCAGCTAGCTCCTCAATTGCCGACAGCCGCGTCACGATCGCCTGCTGCTTGGCGAGCAGGCGCGCTCCGACCGCCATCGTCACTGACAGAACCGTTGGCATCGCCACCGGAATCGCCGCCACCAACAGGACCAGACAGAACTGAAGCGTGGTCAGGATCGGGTCACCGCGGAATGTCGCGATGAAGACGATCACCGCGACCATCACGACCGCGAGAATGATCAGGTAGTTGCCGATCTTCAGCACCGCTCGCTGAAAATGACTGACGCTGTGGGCATCCTGAACCAGGCGCGCCGTTGCCCCGAAGTAGGTGGCCGACCCGGTCGCGTACACCATGCCGTCTGTCTCGCCCTGGCGGATGATCGATCCGGAATACGCCGCATCGCCCGCGGTGAGACTCACCGGCAGGGATTCGCCCGTGAGCGCCGACTGGTCGACCTCGACCGAGGCGCCGGCGAGGAGGCGAACGTCCGCGGGAACGATATCTCCGAGTCGAACCCGAATGACATCGCCCGGCACAAGTTCGCGTGCCGGATGCTCAGCCCACACGCCGTCGCGTTTGACCGTGGCAGTGATCGCCAACTCAGCCTTCAAGGCAGCCACCGCGTTGCCCGCCTGGCGTTCTTCGACAAACCCGACCATCGCATTCGCCAGGAGGAGGACCAAAATGATGATGAAGTCCGGCCAATGCCCCACCACCGCAGACAGGATCACCGCGACTTCGATCATCCAGGGAATCGGGCCCCAAAAGTAGCCAAGGAAGGTCAGGATCGCGTAGGTCTTCTTCTCGGCGATCTCGTTCGGACCGTACTTCACCCATCGACCCGCAGCATCCTCTTGGCTGAGTCCGTTCGGGGTTGAGGAGAGCTTCGTCTTGAGCGCGCTCAGAGATATTGACCTCAGATCATCGCTCGCCACGTCGACAGCGGGGGCGGGAGCGTTTGTGGATTGGGTCATCGCTCGTCCTCTGTTGGCGCGGAAATGTTCCGCCGCCAGGGACCGGAGCAGCAATCAACGGTACGTACGCGACTCTGCCCGTGTCAACGACGTCCGGCCCGAGGCGCGTCGGCCCGACTGACGGTTGACAGCAAATGGTGCTCTACTGAGCGAATGACAACCCAGGCGGTACCGACAGCGTGGAGTCAGCATGGCTCCCCCGAGATCACCGACGAGATTCTGTCGCAGCTCAACGCCTGGTGGCGTGCGGCGAACTACCTGTCGATCGGTCAGATCTATCTGCTCGACAATCCGCTGCTGAGGCGCCCCTTGACGCGCGACGACATCAAGCCGCGCCTGCTCGGGCACTGGGGCACGACGCCGGGGCTCAACTTCATCTACGCCCAGCTGAACCGCGCCATCCAGCAGCGCAGCCTCAACACCATCTACATCACCGGTCCCGGCCACGGCGGCCCAGGGATGGTGGCGAACGCCTTCCTCGACGGCACGTACAGCGAGGTCTACAACGGCATCGAGCAGAACGAAGACGGTCTGCGAGCGCTATTCCGTCAGTTCTCGTTTCCGGGCGGGATCCCGAGCCATGCCGCGCCCGAGACGCCGGGATCCATCCACGAGGGCGGAGAACTCGGCTACTCGCTGTCGCACGCATACGGCGCAGCCTTCGACAACCCCGACCTGCTGGTCGCGGCCGTCGTCGGCGACGGCGAAGCCGAGACCGGGCCGCTCGCCACGTCATGGCACTCGAACAAGTTCATCGACCCGCTGCTCGACGGTGTCGTGTTGCCGATCCTGCACCTGAACGGCTACAAGATCGCCAACCCGACCGTGCTGGCGCGCATCCCGGAAGAGGAGCTGCTCGAGCTGATGCGTGGCTACGGCCACACGCCGTACCTGGTCTCCGGCGGCTTCGACGACGAAGACCCGATCGAGGTGCACCGGCGCTTCGCCGCGACACTCGACCAGGTGCTCGATCAGATCGCGCAGATCAAGGCCGATGCCGCATCCGGAACCCTCAAGGGCCGACCGGCCTGGCCGATGATCATCTTCCGTTCGCCCAAGGGCTGGACCTGCCCGAAAGAGATCGACGGGCATCCCGCCGAGAACAACTGGCGCGCCCACCAGGTGCCGCTGGTCAACGCGCGCGACACCAAGGCTCACACCCGTCTGCTGGAGAGTTGGATGCGGTCATACCGCCCCGAGGAACTCTTCGACGAGGCAGGCGCGCCGGTTGCGCTGGCGACCGCGCTGGCGCCGGAGGGCGACTTGCGGATGAGTGCCAACCCGGTTGCCAACGGCGGGTTGCTGCGCCAAGACCTGCGCCTGCCCGACTTTCGCGACTACGCGGTCGACGTGCCGTCACCCGGGTCGACGACCAGTGAAGCGACCGCCGTACTCGGCGGCTGGCTGCGCGACGTGATCGTCCAGAATCCCACGAACTTCCGTATTTTCGGGCCAGACGAGACCGCATCCAACCGACTACAGGCGGTCTTCGAAACGACCAACAAGCAGTGGGATGCCGAGTTCTGGCCGATCGACGAACTCGACAACCACCTCGCCCCCTCAGGCCGGGTGGTCGAGATGCTGAGCGAGCACCAGTGCGAGGGCTGGCTGGAGGGCTACCTGCTCACCGGTCGGCACGGGCTGATCAACTCCTACGAGGCGTTCATCCACATCGTCGACTCGATGTTCAATCAGCACGCCAAGTGG
>JBDUBG010000359.1:0-3725 GCA_040004215.1 Pseudolysinimonas sp.
CTTTCACGACTTCAAGATCTCGGTCAAGCACAACGACCCGATCATCATGGTGAAGGCATATCGACAGCTGGCCGAGCGCGGCGACTGGCCGTTGCACCTCGGTGTGACCGAGGCCGGCCCTGAATTCCAGGGAACCATCAAGAGCGCGACCGCCTTCGGCATCCTGCTCAGCGAAGGAATCGGCGACACCATCCGAGTCTCGCTCTCGGCGCCCCCGGCACAAGAAGTCAAGGTTGGCCTGCAGATTCTGCAGTCGCTCAACCTGCGCGAACGCAAGCTCGAGATCGTCAGCTGCCCCAGCTGTGGTCGCGCCCAGGTCGACGTCTACACGCTCGCCAATGACGTCACCGCTGGGCTGGAAGGCATGACTGTCCCGCTGCGCGTTGCGGTGATGGGATGCGTCGTCAACGGACCCGGCGAGGCTCGAGAAGCCGACCTGGGCGTGGCATCCGGCAACGGAAAGGGTCAGATCTTCGTCAGGGGCCAGGTCATCAAAACGGTGCCCGAGAGTGAGATCGTCGCCACTCTCATCGAGGAGGCAAACCGCCTCGCCGCCGAGATGCCGCCGGGTGAACTCGGCGCGCCAGAGGTTGTCACCGTCTGATCCCCGCCTCCTCCCGCCCTCCGTCCTCCCTCCTCCGTCGAGTTGACGCAGATGGCTGGATGGGGTGGGGATAAGTCAGCCATCTGCGTCATTTCGGCGCTGCAGAGGGATTCCAACCGCCGTCTCGGAGCGCTCGGTCGACCTTTCCGATCAGGGTTGCGCGCCGAGCTAGCAGCGCCTGATCCACGCGGATGACTCGCCAGCCCTCCTCCATCAGTTCATCCAGTCGCGAAATGTCGATGGCGAACTGGCGCACGTCTTGGCTGTGCTGGCGGCCTTCATACTCGAGAATCGTTCGGTAGCGACGGAACACGAGGTCGCCATGAGCGATCTCGGCTCCGTACGAGTTGAGGATCACGCCGTTCACTTCGGGCTCGGGGAATCCGGCGCGCAGCACGATCATGCGCAGCATGGATTCCCGGGCCGAGTCGGTCCCCGGACGCACCGCATCGAGTGCGGCCCGCAGCTTTCGGCAGCCGCGCCCCGAATGGTGGAACGCCGCGTCGCGCAGCTGCGTCATCGACGCGAGTGGACTGTTCCGGCGCACCAACCCGTCTCCCATCACGACGAGATTGTCGAGATCGAGCTGCGCGCTGAGCTGGCACCACGTTTCGACCGCCGATCGCACCCGCAGACTCCCGACCATCGCGACCGTTGCGCGATCGGCCTGGTGGCCGACAACTCCCGCTCCACGAGGCGCGCGGGCCGGGGCCAGGGAGGTGACGTGCAACTCGGTCTCGTGAAATCCTTGCGGCATTCGCAGCCCGTGCAGCCGCGCGGCGGTGGTGTGGCTGAAGAACTGGCTCGGAGGCATCCCCGCGGCATAGGCCATCGCTCTGCCGCGAAGGTCCCGAGTCCCAGCCTTCACCCGGATGCCGTAGAACGGTGCCTCCCAATCGCGCGAGCGAGTTCGGGCACGGGTCACGCCCTGTTGTCGAGCTTTGGCGATCGTGAATCCGCTCGCCGGGAGCGACTCGGGAAGTGGCACGGGCCGGGGCATCTGCCCAGTGTCCCGATCGCGAGGTGACGGCGTGCCGCTCATCCACAAGTCCGGTCGAGATGACGCGGATGGCTGCCGGACCGCGACCCAGGCCGCCATCCGCGGCATCTCGAGGGCGGGCGGGGCGGGCGGGCGGGCGGGGCGGGCGGGGCGGCCGGGGGAGGGAGAGGGGCGGGAGCGGGACGGACCGGCGCCGATACCATGGACCCCGTGCCCACACGCCTCAGTCAGCTCTTCGTCCGAACCCTGCGCGACGACCCGTCAGACGCGGAAGTGACTAGCCATCGGCTGCTCGTTCGCGCCGGCTACATCCGCCGTCAGGCCCCCGGGATCTTCGCCTGGTTGCCGCTGGGGCTGCGCGTGCGCCGCAATGTAGAGCGCGTCATCCGCGAAGAGATGGCCGCGGCTGGCGCGCAAGAGGTGCACTTTCCGGCACTGCTGCCCCGTGATCCCTATGAGGAGTCGGGTCGTTGGGAGACGTACGGCGATGGGATCTTTCGTCTTCAGGATCGGAAGGGCGCCGACTACCTGCTTGCTCCGACCCATGAGGAGGTCTTCACGCTCCTCGTGAAAGACCTCTACAACTCGTACAAAGACCTGCCGCTGGCGATTTACCAGATCCAGGACAAGTACCGTGACGAAGCCCGCCCTCGCGCGGGACTTCTTCGTGGGCGCGAGTTCTCGATGAAGGATGCATACAGTTTCGACATTTCGGACGCCGGCCTGGACGTGTCATACCAGGCCCAGCGGGATGCGTACGAGCGGATCTTCTCCCGCTTGGGGCTCGAGTACGTCATCGTCTCGGCCGACAACGGCTTGATGGGGGGAGCTCGCTCGGAGGAGTTCCTCCACCCGACTCCGATCGGCGAAGACACCTTCGTTCGCTCGGCTGGGGGCTACACCGCCAACGTGGAGGCATTCACCACGCTCGCCCCGCCGACCCGTAGCTACGAGAAGTTGACGCCCGCCGAGGTGCTCGACACCCCCGGCAGCCCGACAATTGCCACGCTGGTGGCCGAAGCGAATGAGAAGCACCCTCGCCCGGATGGCAACGCCTGGGTGGCAGCAAACACGCTCAAGAACGTGGTTTTGCGGCTTGAGCATCTCGACGGATCCCGCGAGGTAGTCGTTGTCGCATTGCCGGGCGACCGCGACGTCGACCTCAAGCGCGCGGAGGTGGCGTTCGCGCCCGCCGCCGTCGAACCCGCAGATGCCTCCGACTTCGAGAAGAATCCCCTGCTCGTCAAGGGCTACATCGGGCCATGGTCTCCGACGGGCGCGGTGCTCGGCGAGGAGTCGGCCACCGGCATCCGGTATCTGGTCGATCCGCGCGTCGTCGACGGCTCGGGGTGGATCACCGGCGCGAATCTCGAGGGCAAGCACGTCTTCGGCTTGGTGGCCGGGCGTGACTTCGACAACGACGGAACGGTCGAGATCGCCGAGGTCAAAGCTGGCGATCCCGCGCCCGATGGATCCGGTCCGGTCGAGCTCGCGCGCGGTATGGAGATCGGCCACGTCTTCCAGTTGGGCCGATTCTTCGCCGAGACCCTGGGACTCAAGGTGCTCGACGAGAACGGCAAGCTCGTCACGGTCACGATGGGCTCGTACGGCATCGGGGTCACCCGGCTGGTCGCGGCGATCGCCGAGAACTCGGCAGATGAGAAGGGCTTGCTGTGGCCGAAAGAGGTCGCGCCCTTCGACATCCACCTCATTGCTACTGGCAAAGATGAGGCCGCGTATCAGCTCGCCGAGGCCGTTGCCGCCGAGCTAGAGGCTGCTCGATTTGACGTGCTGTACGACGATCGACCCAAGGTTTCGCCCGGTGTGAAGTTCGGCGACGCAGAGCTCTTGGGGGTGCCGACGATCGTGATCTCCGGTCGAGGGGCCGGACAGGGTATCCTAGAGCTTTGGGACAGGCGCTCGGGGGAGCGTACCGAGGTCCCGGCAGCAGAACTGATCTCGCGCCTCGGCCAACCCTGAGCCGCCGATCCCCGTAACCCTTCGGCCTTCGCAGGCCCGCAACCACCCAGAGAGCAGGACGCAACGTGGAGTTGTCTGTCGGCAAAACCCTCGTCTACCCGCACCACGGTGCCGTGACCATCACCGCACTCTCGAAGCGCA
>JBDUBG010000078.1:0-3716 GCA_040004215.1 Pseudolysinimonas sp.
CGAACGGCAAGGGCCGCGTCGTCGTGATGAATTGGCGCGCGACTCACATCGACTCGGGGAACGGGATCATCATCATCCCGAACTCGAATCTGGCGGGGGAGTCGTTCACCAACCTCAGCCGTGCAAGCGACACCTGGGAGACGTCGACCGACGTGCGCTTCGCCACCGACGACCCGCCGCAGGAGGTCATGGACCTCATGGTGGCCGTTGCGAGTGACCTGCCCGACCTGCAACCGGGCAGTCAGCCGTCAGCGATCCCGATCGGCAAGAGCTGGTACGAAATCAACATCGCCGTGACCGCCCCCGGCAAGTCATCTTCCACGTTGGGGATGTTTCGCACCCGGCTCTGGTACGCAGCTCGCCGCAAGGGGCTACATCTCGACCGCGACTTGACAGATAACTACGCGACGCCCGAGCGCACCAAGCACATGCTGACCCGCGTCGCGCCCTATCTCTACCTGACCCCGGACGACATTGAGAGTTACGCGAAGCAGGTGAAGCTCGAGCGCTACAGCGAGGGCGAGATGGTGCAGAAGTGGGGAACCATCCCAGACGGAGTGCGCGTCATCATTTCGGGCGTCGCCCAGCTCAGTTCGCCGGGTGATGAGGGGGCGCAGATTCCGGTGACCCAGCTGAAGCGAGACGATCTGTTGGGTCTCACGGCGCTCACCCGCCAGGTCGTCGCCGCCAACGTGGTGGTTATCGATGAGTTGGCGGTGTTGTTCGTGCCGATCACGCTGATCGACACGTTGGTGAAGACGCGACCGGCGCTCGCCCGTGACATAGGGCTGGCCATCGACCACCGCCAGGAGCTCGGTGCCAAGGCGCTCGCCGACTCGGGAGTGAAGCCGGGTCCGGGTGCCCTGGTCATCGCCTAGCGTTGCCCAGTAACAGTCAGCGCCTCGCGGCTAGGCTCGCACCATGGACTACGCCGAGACTGTTCTCGACCTGATCGGACACACCCCTCTGGTCCGGCTGAACAAGGTGACAGAGGGCGTCACAGCCACCGTGCTCGCCAAGATCGAGTACCTCAATCCGGGCGGCTCGTCGAAAGACCGCATCGCGATCCGCATCATCGACGCGGCCGAACGCGAGGGCAAGCTGAAGCCGGGCGGGACGATCGTCGAGCCGACCAGCGGTAACACCGGTATCGGGCTCGCTCTGGTGGCCCAGCAACGTGGGTACCGCTGCGTGTTCGTCTGCCCAGACAAGGTCAGCGAAGACAAGCGGAACACATTGGTCGCCTACGGCGCCGAGGTGGTGGTCTGCCCGACGGCTGTCGAGCCGTCGAGCCCCGAAAGCTATTACTCGGTGAGTGACCGGCTGGCACGTGAGATCCCGGGTGCGTTCAAGCCCGATCAGTACTCGAACCCGAATGGGCCGCTCAGCCACTACGAGACCACCGGTCCCGAAATCTGGCAGCAGACCGACGGGAAGATTACGCATTTCGTTGCGGGGGTCGGCACCGGCGGCACGATCAGCGGCGTCGGCAAGTACCTGAAAGAGATCTCGAGTGGTCGAGTGCGCGTCATCGGTGCCGACCCAGAGGGCTCGGTCTACTCCGGCGGTTCTGGGCGGCCATATCTGGTCGAGGGCGTCGGCGAAGACTTCTGGCCCACCGCATACGATCCCACCGTTGTCGACGAGATCGTTGCGGCATCCGACGCGGAGTCGTTCGACCTCACCCGGCGTCTCGCGCGCGAAGAGGGTTTGCTGGTCGGGGGATCGAGCGGGATGGCGGTGGCCTCCGCTCTCAAAGTGGCGCGCAAGCTCGGGCCCGATGACGTCATGGTCGTCCTGCTGCCCGACGGCGGCCGAGGCTACCTGGGCAAGATTTTCAACGACGGCTGGATGCGCAGCTACGGTTTTCTTCCCGCAGACGAGGGAAAGACCGTCGGCGACATCGTGAGCACCAAGACCGGTGCGCTGCCGGAGTTCATCCACGCCCACCCCAGCGACACCGTGCGCGATGTGATCGGCATCTTCAACGAGTACGACGTTTCACAGGTGCCGGTGTTGAGCGCAGAACCGCCGGTCGTGATGGGCGAGGTCGTCGGCTCGATCGACGAGCGGCGCCTGGTGGATGCCGTCTTCAGCGGCCGCGTCGCGCTCACCGATTCGGTCACCGAATTGATCGGGCCGCCGTTCGCGTTGATCGGCAAGCACGAGTCGGTGGAGTCAGCCCGCGAGCAGTTGCGTGATGCCGACGCCCTGATGGTCACCGACGACGGCAAACCGGCAGCCGTGCTGACCCGCCACGACCTGCTCACCTTCCTCAACAGCTAGAGAGTTCTCATGACTTCCGACAGCACGCACCCCAACTTCTCGACCACTGCCATCCACGCCGGGCAGGCGTTCGACCCGACGACCGGTGCGGTGATCCCACCGATCTACTTCACCACCACCTTCGTTCAAGACGGCATCGGTGGTTTCCGTGATGGCTACGAATACACGCGCGGCGGCAACCCGACTCGGAACGCACTCCAGACCCTGCTCGCCGCGCTCGAGGGAGGAGACCGCGCGCTCAGCTTCGCGAGCGGTCTGGCTGGCGAAGATACGCTGCTGCGCGCCATCCTGAAGCCCGGCGATCACGTGTTGATGGGCAACGACGTCTACGGCGGCACGCACCGTCTGGTCAATCGCGCGCACGTTCCGTGGGGCATCGAGCTCTCGACCGTCGAGATGACGGACCTCGATGCGGTGAAGGCGGCGATCCGCCCCACCACGAAGGTGGTCTGGCTCGAGACACCGAGCAACCCGCTGATGAAGATCACAGACGTCGCGGCGATTGCCGAGCTCGCGCACGCGGCCCGGGTCCTGGTCGTCGTCGACAACACCTTCGCCTCGCCCTACCTGCAGCAGCCGCTGTCTCTGGGAGCCGACGTGGTGACGCACTCGACAACCAAGTACCTCGGCGGCCACAGTGATGTGCTCGGTGGCGCGGTCATCCTGAAGAACGACACGATGGTGCTCGGCGCCGGCGGTGCAGCCGAGAGTCTGGCCGACAGGGTGGCCTTCCTTCAGTTCGGGGTCGGCGCGGTCTCCGGTCCGATGGATGCCTGGCTCACCATGCGCGGGATCAAGACCTTGGCGGTGCGCATGGACCGCCACTCGTCGAACGCCCAAACGATCGCGGAAGCGCTGGTCGGACATCCCAAGATCACGCAGGTTTTCTACCCGGGTCTGCCCGACCACCCGGGTCACGAGCTAGCGGCTCGCCAGATGAAGAGCTTCGGCGGCATGATCTCGCTGCAACTCGCCGACGGCGCTGCGGCGCGCGGGCTCGCCGAGTCGACGAAGCTGTTCCAGCTCGCGGAGTCGCTCGGCGGGGTCGAGTCGCTGATGTGTTATCCATCCGAGATGACGCATGCCTCCGTGCGCGGGACAGCGCTCGAGGTTCCCGACAGCGTGGTGCGGCTGTCGGTCGGCATCGAAGGCGTCGACGACCTGCTGGCCGACTTGCTCGAGGCGCTCGAGCAGGTCTAATCCGCTCCCGCCCGACCGCCGACCCAGGACCGAGCGTGCACCCCGCTAACTCCGCGACTGCCAGGATGAGAACCGTGACCACAACCAACAACGCGGCGCCCGCCAGCGCGACCGGTGTTCCCGCGCGCCGCGTGGTTGACCTCAGCCACGTCATCCGCGAAGGCATGGTCACCTACCCCGGCTTGCCCGCACCGGTCTTCACGCCGCACCTGACCCGCGAAGACTCGATC
>JBDUBG010000304.1:0-3708 GCA_040004215.1 Pseudolysinimonas sp.
GCCGATTCGCTCATCGCGGCGCTGGTCGAATACGCAGAAGCCGAGTGAGTTCGTTCTTCCCGCCGGTCAACTCGCCGTCGTGATCGCGACAATCAGAAAGATCAGCCCGATCAGGGGCGCAGCACCCTGCAGGGCGGCTGCGCGCGCCAGTTTCGGGTTCGAGAACAGCAGCACGATCGAGGCGAGCAGCATGCTCAGCAGCACGAAGATCGAGAGCGCTGCCCCGGCCTGCTGCACGTTGCTTGACGCGAGCATGACCAGCCCCGCACCGGCGCCGAGCGCCAGGAACACGTTGTAGAAACCCTGGTTGTACGCCATCGGGCGCAGCAACTCGGCTTCGTCTTGGGTCTTCACGCCGAACCGCTTCCAGGTACTTGGCCGGTTCCAGAGCACGCTCTCGAGCAGAAAGATGAAGACGTGGATCAGGCCGGCGATGCCGACGAAGATCGCGCCGATGATCAGGAACACGGGGCTCATGTCGTCAGTCTGGCACTCCGTTAGCCGAACAGCACCGCCGCCTCGTCGTAGCGGCTCTGCGGCACCACCTTGAGGCGCCCCAGCGCGTCGTCGAAGGGCACGTGCACGATCTGGGTGCCGCGCAGGGCGACCATGCGCCCCCAGTGGCCGTTGCGGATCGAGTCGATGGCAGCCATTCCGTAGCGGGTCGCCAGCACGCGGTCGTACGCGGTCGGCGTGCCGCCGCGCTGGATGTGGCCCAGCGTGGTTGCCCGAGTCTCGATCCCTGTGCGCTGCTCGATCTCGGGGGCGAGCTGGTCGCTGATGCCGCCAAGTCGTGGACGGCCGAAGGCGTCGAGGCCGCGCTCGGAATGCGCGTCATCCATGGTGTCGAGCTTGAACCCTTCTGCGACGCAGATCAGCGGCGCGCGGCCGCGGTCGCGCGCCGATTCTGCCCACTCGCAGATCTGCTCGATCGAGGTCTTCTGCTCGGGGATCAGAATGACGTGGGCGCCTGCCGCCATGCCAGAGTGCAAGGCGATCCAGCCGACATGTCGCCCCATCACCTCGGCGATCATGCAGCGGGCGTGTGAGTCGCCGGTGGTGCGCAGCCGGTCCATTGCCTCGGTGGCGATCTGCACGGCGGTGTCGAATCCGAAGGTGTAGTCAGTGGCCGAGAGGTCGTTGTCGATGGTCTTGGGCACACCCACGATCTTGATGCCGGCATCCGTCAATCGCTTGGCGGCCGCGAGCGTGCCCTCGCCACCAATCGCGATGAGGGCCTCGATGCCGTTCTCTTCCATGACTTCTGCCACGCGCTCGGCGCCGCCGCCATTCTCGAAGGGATTGGTGCGCGAGGTGCCGAGGATCGTGCCACCCTGCTTCGAGATGCCCATCACCTGCGGGAGCGCCAGCGGCATGATGTCGCCGTCGATGACGCCTTTCCAGCCGTTGCGGAATCCGACGAACTCCAGGTCGTGCAGCCTGACGCCGGTGAAGACGGCCGCCCGAATGACGGCGTTCAGGCCGGGGCAGTCGCCGCCGCTGGTCAGGATGCCGATGCTCATGAAGCAATCCTGCCGTACCCCGCCGTTAGGCTCGGCCACGATGGACCCGATCCGCAGTCGCTACGAACCGCACCGCGAGGTGTCGTTGCGCCTCACGCTAGGCCCGCTTGCCCAGGGCAGCACTGACCCGACCATTCAGCGTGATGCCGCGGGCCTCTGGCTGACCATGGCGACGCCCGCTGGCGCCGCGAGCCTGCACCTGACCGCCCGTGCGGGTGGGGTTGATGCCGCAGCGTGGGGCCCGGGAGCAGAGCAGGCCATCTGTGGCATCCCGGCATTGCTGGGGGCCGACGACGACGACACCGGGTTCGACCCGAGTCGTCATCCGCTGGTCGCCGAGCTGCACCATCGCTCGCGGGGGTTGCGGTTGACGCGCGCGGCGCGCATCCTGCCATTCCTGATCCCCACCGTTCTTGCTCAGAAGGTGACCGGCATCGAGGCGAAGCGTGCGTGGCGCGAGCTGGTGCGACGGCACGGAGAGCCAGCGCCGGGACCAGCGCCGCTCGGTATGCGCGTCGCGCCGTCACCCGCCGTATGGCGCAGGGTGCCGTCGTGGGAGTGGCATCGGGCTGGCGTCGGGCCACAGCGTTCTGACACGATCATGCGCATCGCGAGGGTCGGAGAATCGCTCGAGCGGGCAGCAGACGACGCGATCCCGGATGCGATGCGCAAGCTCCGCAGCATCCCCGGAATCGGCGTCTGGACCGTGGCAGAGACCTTGCAGCGCTCCCACGGTGATCCGGATGCCGTGAGCGTCGGCGACTTCCACGTCAGCAAGCGAGTGGGCTGGGCCCTCATCGGCAATCGCGTCGATGACGACGGAATGATGGAACTGCTCGAGCCGTGGCGTGGGCATCGGCAGCGCGTGGTGCGACTGATTGAGGCCGCAGGAATCGGGTACGAACGGCACGGTCCGCGCATGACGATTGTCGACAACCGCCACCGCTGATCACGTGGGCTGTGAGGGGGACAGAGCGTGTACCCCTCTTGTGGGGGGCGATGGACAGGTCTAGCGTCACCCCGGGTGGGCAAACGCCTGCCATTTCGGGATTCGCAGGGAAGGGCCCCATCGTGGTCGATCGCTCGCTTCACCCGGCAGGACTGAGGAGAGGCGTCACAATCGCCGTCTCCCTGGCCGCTGCCTTCGCTCTCGGCGTGACGGGAGTGTCAGCGGCATCCGCCGCCACTCCTGTCGGGCCCACCAGTTATCCGGGCGCTGTCCCGAGCTGGGCCAGTCCCGCCAACGACCGAGGGGCCGCCGATCCGGTCGTCACCTTCGAGGGCGAGATGTACTTGCCGCTGCGCAATGCTGCAGCAGCGAAGGCGCTCGCGACCGTGGTCTCGACGCCGGGAGTCGGATACCGCCTCGGGCTGTCGGCCTCGCAATGGATCTCGCGTTTCGCGCCGTCCCAGTCCGACAGCAACAAGCTGGTCAGATCCCTCAAAAAGGCCGGGTTCACGATCAGTGCGGTTCCGGCCAGTCGCCAGTACGTGGTCTTCCGGGGAACGGCCGACCAGTTCGACGCGTACTACAACACCAGCATCCACCGCTATGCGCACGGCGGCACCACGCTGCTCGCTCCCTCGAGAGTGCCGTCGCTTCCGGCCGACATCGCGAGCATCGTTTCGGGGCTCAGCCTCGACCAGGCGCGATTGCTGACGCATCCCGACTCGATCAAGCAGGGCGATCTGCCCGACCAGCCGGGGCCGCAGCCGTTCGGCCGCCAGGCGGCGACCGCCCCGCTGGTGACCACGCCGTGCTCGAACTACTACGGCGAGAACATTGTCACCGTGCCGGCCGCATACGGCACGACGCAGGTCCCCACGTACAACTGCGGGTACACGCCGGCTCAGTTGCGATCTGCATACGGGATCTCGGCGTTGCCGAAGTCAATCAACGGCGCAGGGCAAACCGTGGCCATCATCGATGCCTACGCTTCGCCCACCATCGTGAGCGACACCAACGCGTACTCGGCAGCACTGGGCGAGCCCGGTCTGACCTCAGCGACCTATCAGCAGATCGTGCCGACGCCGGCGCAGTTCGTTGACGTGGAAGCGTGCCAGGGGCCCAGTGGATGGCAGGGGGAGCAGACCCTCGACGTGCAGTCGGTTCACGCCCTCGCGCCCGGTGCCAAGATCCTCTACGTTGGCGGGTTCAACTGCGGTGGTGGACTGGATGTCGCGA
>JBDUBG010000274.1:0-3687 GCA_040004215.1 Pseudolysinimonas sp.
GCCTCGTCGTCCCGAACGACGCGCGCTACCAAACTGCGCCATACCCCGCAGCCGCTGAACGAGTCCACCGGCAACCTGTCTATGGTAGCCCACCCGCGGGGGCCTACACGTCAGATCTGGGCGGCGACCAGGGTCAGCACGACGGCCTCCGGTGGGCAGGCGAAGCGCACCGGCGCATAGATCGAGGTGCCGATTCCTGCCGAGACCTCGAGAAGGGCGCTGGCGTGCGCGGTGCGCCAGACGCTGAGCCCCTGGGCCTGATCGCGCGGGATGTCGCAGTTCGTCACCAGTGCTGGCAGCCCCGGGATGCGCACCTGGCCGCCATGCGTGTGGCCCGCGAAAATGACGTCAGCACCCTGATTGACGAAGCTGTTGAGCACCCGCTGATACGGAGCGTGAGTGACTCCGATCCCGAGCACTTGCTCATCGGTGCGGGGAGTCCACTCGACGTTCTCGCGCATCTCGTCGATCGCGCCCGGCAGCGCGGCGAGTTTGTCCCAGCCGACGTGCGCGTCACCGGTGCCGTAGAACTCGATGCGAGTGCCGCGAACTTCCATCGCACGCGCGTGGTTGTTGAGGTCGAGCCAGCCGAGCTCGTCTTCGAAGAAGAGCTCAAGCGCCGTGGTGTCGAGTTGTTCGAGCTCGCTGCGATGGCGCGAGGGTCCGCCAAAGTAGGCAAGCGGGTTCTTGAACATGGGGCCGACGTAGTCATTCGAGCCATGCACAAAAACTCCCGCGACGCCTTCGAAGGGTTCGAGCGCTTCTTTGACTCCGACCAACCCGTCGAGGTGGCCCAGGTTGTCGCCGGTGTCGACGATCAGATCGGGCTCGTAGCGCACCAGCGAGCGGATGAAGGCCTGCTTCTCTTCCTGCCACGGCGCCATGTGCAGATCGCTCAGGTGCAACACCGTGAGCGGACGCGCTCCGCGCGGCAGCACGGGCAGCACCTCGTGTCGCACCGTGAAGCGATTGCGCTCGACCAGCGTGCCCCAGGCCAGCGCCCCGAGCGCCGCGACCGCGACGCCGGCGAGAACTCCGCCGGCGGCGCGGGATGACGAGGTCACGGGCACGGGCCGAGCTGGCCGACCTTGAGGATCACCGCAGTCGCCTTGTTGACGACCGCGCCCGGTGCCGGCACTTGGGTGACGACCTTCCCCAGTGAGCCGGGCGGATCGCCCGGGGCGAGAGTCTGACATCCCGGCGGGCCGATATTGGTGAAGCCTGCGGTCTGGAAGTCGGCTTTCGCGTTCAGATATGTCTTGCCGATCACGTTGGGCGCCGCCACTGCCAACCCGTTGCTGGTGTAGACCGTCACCGTGGTTCCTCGAGCTATCGTGGCTCCCTCTCCGGGGTCGAGGCTGGCAACCTGGCCGATCGGAAGGTCTGAGTCGACCTGTCCGCCGTCTGCGTAAGTGAGTTCGGCGAGCTCGATCGCCGACTTCGCGGCCTCTGGAGTACCTCCGATCAGTCCCGGGGGAACCGTTGCCGGACTGCCGGTGAGGTACTGCCTGCTCGGTGCCGGGAATCCGCCACCACCCCCGAAGCTGCCGTAGGCGTCGATCGCCTGGGCGATCGGCTTGAATATCGAGTGGCGAAGCACTGAGGCATTAATTCCGTTGACCCGCACCAAGCGGGTGTTCTGCTTTCCGATGATGTTGCCGACCCACACGGCGGTCGCGGTTTGGTGCGACGAACCGACCATCCAGGTGTGCCATGCCTTGTCAGTCGTACCGGTCTTGCCGATGTAGGTGGTTCCATCGCGCGGGTTCGACGTAATGGCCGTACCGCCTCCGACGAACACGCCAGCCATCGCGTAAGCAGCTGCCCCCGCAACGGCAGGACTGATCTGGTCGGATTGTGCGCAGTTCGCGTTCTCGCCGGGGATCGTATTGCCTTGCGGATCGATCATGCTGTCGATCATGGTCGGGTGGCAATAGAAGCCGCCGTTGGCGATCCCGGCGTATGCGGCAGCCAGTGTGAGCGGCGCCACGGTGTTGTCGCAACCACCGATGACGCACGAGGGGTTGGTGTGCAAGTCAGAGCCGTCTTGCGCTCCGTACGCGTTGTGCGCGCCGAGCGAGATGGCGTCGGCCTTGGTGTCGCACTGGTCAACCTTTGTCCCCATCTGAAGGAAGACCGAGTTCACGGATTGAGCGGTACCCCTCATGATCGTGTACGGGCCGTGCTCGCCCGCGTCGTTTCGGTACTTGTAGTCGCCGCCCCACCCTCCGTTGGCATCGGGGCAGCTGTCTTGGAACGCGGCGAGGTTGAGCTCGAGCTTGCCAGCGTCGAAGGTCTCATTGAGACCGTGGCCGGCCTTCAAGAAGCTGAGCAGAGTGAACGGCTTGTAGGTCGATCCGGGCTGGAATCCAGTCGATCCGCCGTAAACCTGGTCGTCGGCGAAGTTCAACGACGTGGTGCTGACCTGCACATTCTTCGGATCATTGTTGAAGTTCTTGTTCTGCGCCATGTCGAGGATTTTGCCGGTGCCGACCTGCGTCGTCACGGCCGTTGCCCCGAGTGCGAAGGTGTCGTAGTCCGGCGGCGCGTACTGCTTGACAACCTGGTTGGCTCGATCCTGCAGCGCGGGGACGATGGAGACGTAGACCGTGTAGCCGCCGGCCTTCCATTTGGCGATTCCGTCGGCCTTGCTGGAACCGAGCCCGGCAATGTTGCCGTGAAGAATGCGGTTTACCGTGTCTTCGCACACGAACTGATAGCCGGCGGCGGCATAGAGGCAACCCTGGGCTGGCGCGGTCAAGTGCACGAACTTGTCGTCGACCTTGGTGGCTACCGCTTCCTTGTACTGCGCGTCAGTGATGTAGTGCTCTCGGTACATGAAGCCGAGGATGACGTTGCGGCGATCCTGATTGGCTGCGTAGTTCTTGGGCGACGACAAGGAGTTTCTGGTGGGGTTCTGCACGATGGCAACGAGGCTCGCGGCCTGTGCGATGGTCAGCTTGTCTGCGGTCGTCGCGAAGTACTCCTGCGCTGCAGCCTGCACTCCGTAGGTGTTGCTGCCCATGCCGACGATGTTGAGATACGCGGCGAGAACGGTCTGCTTGGAATACTTCTTTTCGAGACCGATGGCGTACTTCATTTCTTGCAACTTGCGGCCGAGGTCGGGGTAGACAGCCGCCTCGATATCTTTTTGGCGCTGCTTGTCTGTGATGGGATTACCGGCTGCGTCTGTGGTCTCGTTGAAGGCTTCCTGCACGCGGATGTTGCGCACCAACTGCATGGTGATCGTTGAGGCGCCGCTGGATGAGGTGTGGGCGGCCTGACCGATCGCCGCGCGAACGACGGACGGGATATCGATGCCGCCGTGGTTGTAGAAGCGGCGGTCCTCGCCGGCTACCGCGGCATTCTTCAGGTTGTCGCTCATCTCGTCGAGCGACACTTCTTCACGGTTCTGCTCATAGACGTTGGCGATGTGGAAGAGACTGCCGTCTTGGTTCTTGGCGACGATCTCGTTCTGCTGGTGCTGCTTGTCGATCACCATGTACTCGGGAAGCGACTCGAAGGCGCCGATGGTGTTGTTCGCCGTCATGCCGGTCACCGCGAGGGCTGGGGCGATCATGACGGTCACCAGGAGTCCGGCGAGGGCGCTAAATCCGAGGGTGCCGATCAGTGCTGCGAACAGACTGCTGGCCGTCTTTTTCTGGGCGGGCATAGGCTACAGGGTAC
>JBDUBG010000456.1:0-3680 GCA_040004215.1 Pseudolysinimonas sp.
GATCGCCGCACGACCGGCCACCGATCGGCACACCTTCGGATTCCGCCGGGTCGAGGTGCTGGGAGCCCTCGTCAACGGAGCGCTGCTCACCGTTGTTGCGGTGACGGTCGCCATTGAGGCAATCCGTCGTCTCGCTGCACCAGAGGGCGATCACGTCAATGGCTTGCCGCTGCTCGTCGTCGCCGCGATCGGCTTGGTCGCGAACCTGGTCGCCTTCGCGATCCTGCGCGGCGGCGACCGCGAGTCGCTCAACATGCGCGGTGCGCGCCTCGAGGTGCTTGGTGACCTGCTGGGGTCGTTCGCCGCGCTGGTCGCGGGCGTCGTCATCCTGACCACCGGATTCGCCGCGGCAGACGCGATCGCGTCGCTGCTGATCGCCGTGCTGATCGTGCCGCGCGCGGTGGCGCTGCTGCGCGACGTCGTGCGGGTGCTCACCGAGTCGGCGCCGGCTGGCACTGATGCCGACGAGATTCGGGCGCACCTGCTGCAGACGGCAGGCGTCGTCGACGTGCACGACGTCCACGTCTGGGCCATCACGAGCGGCGACCCGGTCTTCACCGCCCACGTCGAGGTCGAGGCCAGCATCTTCGAGAAGGGCGAGACCGACGGCATGCTCGACCGCCTGGGGGAGTGCCTCAAGGGGCACTTCGATGTGGAGCATTCGACGTTCCAACTGGAGCCGGCCGGCCACGCTGCGCACGAGGGGGAATCTCATCGCTGAGCGCGCTGCGGCCAAGGGGCAGGCCAAGCCCCCGCCCAGCAGCGTCACCGAGGACTACCTGAAGGCGATCTACACCCACGCCGAATGGCAACCCGAGAACCTGATCGGCAGCTCGCAGCTGGCGCAACGGTTGGGGCTGGCTCCGAGTTCGGTCACCGAGATGGTGAAGAAGCTGGTCGGGCAGGGGTTGGTGGAACACGCTCCATACGGGGCCATCGGGCTGACGGCATCCGGGCGAAGCGAAGCGCTGCGGATGGTGCGGCGCCACCGTCTGGTCGAGACCTGGCTGGTGCAGCAGTTCGGCTACGGCTGGGACGAGGTGCATGACGAGGCCGAGGTCCTCGAGCACACCCTCAGTGATCGGCTGCTGGATGCCATCGACGAGCAGCTGGGAAGGCCCAGCCTCGATCCGCACGGCGATCCGATTCCGGCTGCCGATCTGACGATGCCAGCGTTCAGCGGCATCCTCGCATCGCGGCTGGATGCGGGATCACGCGGCCGGGTCGTGCGCATCAGCGACCGGGTTCCTGGGGTGCTGCGCGAGCTCACGGCGGCCAGCATCGGTCTCGGCTCGATCGTCGAGGCAGGCCAGCTGGCCGGAGCAGCCGCAGAGGCAGTGTGGGTCTCGCCGCTCTGAGATCTGGAGTCGAGGGTAAGTAGCGCTGTTCTGTGATCGATCGACTCCATCCCCCTGATTCCGTCTCTCGAGTTCCATCGTGTGAGGTCGCCCGATTACGGTTGGTGAATGACCGACTTCCGTGCCGTCTTCGATGCCGAAATCAGCTTTTCAAACGAAGGCGGACTCCAGGCTCAAAAGTTTCGCGTCGATGTGCCCGGGCCCGACATCAGCCACGAAGAGATCGCGAGATTGTTCGTAACGTCACTGGATCTGTTGATGACGGAAACCGCTCGGGTGAGCAACGTTCGCATCATCGCAGAGCCGCACAAAGGTACGCGGGGCGGCCCGAGTGATCCCCGTCACATGCAGCGCTTTCAGAACGCCGCCGGTGATTGCTCCACTCCGCCGCTCTGATAGATTTCAGTCGACCGGATATTTCGGCCAACCGAAATATCGGAGACCGGATGACCGCGACACTCGAGCCCGCTGCGGCGCAGCGCACCGGGCTTCGCGGCCTGCTGCCATTACTCGGCCCGGCGATGGTCGCTGGCGTCGCCTACCTCGACCCGGGCAACGTGGCGAGCAACGCGAGCGCCGGGGCGAGGTACGGCTACCTGCTTGTCTGGGTCGTGGTGGTCGCCAACACGATGGCGTGGCTCGTGCAGTACCTCTCGGCGAAGCTCGGCTTCGTCACCGGCGAGAGTCTGCCCGGTCTGCTCGGCCAAAGCCTGCGACGCCGCGGCGCGCGCTATGCATTCTGGGTGCAGGCCGAACTCGTCGCCATGGCCACCGACATCGCCGAGGTGCTGGGTGGCGCGATCGCGCTGAACCTGCTCTTCCAGTTGCCGTTACTCGTCGGCGGAGTCATCACCGGGGTGGTGTCGCTGCTGCTGCTCGCGCTCAACAACCGGCGAGGGTCCCGCGCATTCGAGCGCGTCGTGGTCGGGCTTGTCGTGATCATCGGGGTGGGATTCTGCGCGGGCATCGTGTTCGCCCCGGTCGACGGAGCAGCGGCTCTCGGCGGCCTGGCACCGCACTTCACCGACTCCGGCTCCGTGGTGCTCGCCGCCTCGATTCTCGGGGCCACGGTCATGCCGCACGCGATCTACGCGCACTCGGCGCTCACCCGTGATCGCTTCGGGCGAGTGGATGAGGGCCCCCAGCGCCGCCGAATCCTGCGGGCCACCCGCATCGACGTGACCGTCGCGCTCGTCGTCGCCGGAACGGTCAACGTGGTCATCTTGCTGCTCGCCGCGTCGACGCTTCCGGGCGTGGATGGGGCGGGCACGCTCCAGGGAGCGCACGCGGCAATCTCGGCAGCACTCGGGCCCGTCATCGCCACGCTGTTCGCGGTGGGGCTGCTGGCGTCGGGGTTGGCATCCACGTCGGTCGGCGCTTATGCCGGAGCCGAGATCATGCAGGGTCTGCTGCGGGCGCGAGTTCCGCTGCAGGCTCGACGCCTGGTCTCGCTGATTCCCGCGCTGGTGATCCTGGCGGTCGGCGTCGACCCGACCTGGGCGTTGGTGCTCAGTCAGGTCGTGCTGTCGTTCGGGATCCCGTTCGCCCTGATCCCGCTGGTGCGGTACACCTCGCGTCGCTCGCTGCTCGGCGACGCGACGAACCGCTGGTGGACGACCGTGCTGGCGGTCGTCGCGGCGGCGCTGCTGATCGGGCTGAACATCACCCTGATCGTGCTGTTGCTCGCGGGCTGAGCGGCGGCGCTACTTCTTCGGCTTGCCCTCGAACACGCTCGGGTCGAGCATTGCATCCTTCTCACTCATTGCATCCGTCATGCCAGCTGCGCGTGCCTTGCGGGCGGCCAGGGCCGCGCGGATTGCGTGGAACGCTGTCGGGACGATCGCGATGGCAGCGGCGCCCAGCAAGATCAGATCGATGTACGAGGTGACGAAGTCGCGCACCGGCGGAATGTAGTTGAGCAGGTAGCCGATGAAGGTCAACCCGGCACCCCAGATGATCGCGCCGATCGCGTTGTACAGCGCGTAGCGGCGACGATGCATGTGGCCGATGCCGGCGGCGATCGGGGCGAAGGTGCGCACGATCGGCACGAAGCGCGCGGCGATAACGGCGAAGCCGCCGAAGCGCACGAAGAAGGCATTGGTGCGTTCGACGTTCTTGCGGCTGAAGAAGCCACTCTCTTTTCGTTCGAAGACTCTGGGCCCGGCAGTTCGACCAATGAAGTAGCCGACCTCACCGCCCAACCATGCAGAGAACGAGATGAGCAGGCACACGAGCCAGATGGGCAGGGGAATAGTCGCCTTGCCACTCGCATCGGCGAAGGTGAGAACGCCGGTGATGATCAGCAGGGTGTCACCGGGAAGG
>JBDUBG010000243.1:0-3678 GCA_040004215.1 Pseudolysinimonas sp.
CGGGGCGTCCGGGCAGCGCCGACAGGCGGGCGAGCACGTAGCGCACCTCGTCGAGGTCGACGGCTGCGGCATCCGTCGTGATGTAGCAGTCGCTCAGTACCTCGCTGTATGTGGCGATGTCGCTCGCGGTCACGGTAAGCCCGCGGCGCTTGAACTCCTGGGCGACGCGGGTGGTGCCGGTGAAGAGGTCGACGGCCGTCTCGACCTCGAGCGCCGTCGCCATTGCGCCCAGCACCGGCACGAGCGTGCGCTTCGAGCCCAGGTACTTGATCACGTGCGAAGCCTAAGCGCGCCACTGCGGCCGACCGGTCAGGCCAGCAACGCGGCCACGATGACGAGTACGACGATCGACAGGGCCGTCGTGATCAGCACGGTGTCGCGTGCCAGCACCGTGCCCACGCCGTAGCGCTGCGCGTAGTTGAACACGTTCTGAGCGGTCGGCAGCGCCGCCAGCACCACCACCACGAACAGCCGATGCCCCTCAAGGTGCCAGATGAAGTTCCCCAGCAGCCAGGCCATCACCGGCATCACCGCCAATTTGAGCGAGCTGGCGAGCAGCACATCGCGGCGATCAGACCCGGGGGCGAGCACTCGGCTGCCGTGCAGCGACATTCCAAAGGTGATCAAGATGACGGGCACCGCCGCCGCACCCACCAACTGGAATGGCGCCATCACCGGCGCCGGAATCTGCAGGTGTGTCACGGCCACGATCACGCCGAGCAGCGATCCAATGATGAGGGGATTGCGCACCGGCTGCAGCAGGATCCGCCCGATCGAGACGCGCCCGCTCGTCGACACGTCGAGCACCGTGAGCGCGATCGGAGCCAACACAATGAGTTGCAGCAAGATGACCGGAGCGGAACTGGATGCGTCACCCAGAACGTACACCGACACCGGCAGGCCGATGTTGTTGGCATTCACGTAGCCGGAGGCCAGCCCGCCGATCGTCGCATCGGCCAGCGGGCGCCGCCAGATCAACAGCGAGACAACCAGGAACGCCGCGATGTTGACGACCGCGACGATGGCCGAGATGGGCAGCAGCGCCGAGAACAGGTGCGAAACGTCGGCTTCGGCCAGCACCGTGAACAGCAGAGCCGGCGACAGCACGAAGAAGGCAAGCCGACTGAGCACATGCGGGGCGTGCGGGCCGAGCATCCCCGTCCGACCGATGACGTACCCGACCGCGATGACGGCGACGATGATCGCAAACCCGATCAGCACGCCCACCATGAGCCCAGGCTAGCGACCGCGGATGCCGCACCTATCTCTGGCCGAGTTCGCGCGTCATCCAGATCGAGCTCCCGCGCTCGGCGTCGACGGTGACGCGGTTGCTGCGCGAGAAGCCCAGCTTCTCGAGCACCCGGAACGAGGGCGCGTTCCACTCCCGCACGGTCGCCCACAGCCGTCGACGCCCGGTGACGGTCGCCGCCTCGACGACGGCACGCGCGGCCTCAGTCGCAAAGCCGTGGCCGTGAGCTCGCGTCGCCAGCTCGTAGGCGATCTCGGGTTCGTCGAACGATGCCTCGCCGACAATCAGTCCGCAGTACCCGACGAACTCGCCCGTGTCTGTGCGATCCATCGCTAGCAACCCCAGGCCCGGCTCGGCCATCAGGGGATTATCAACGAGTCGGGCTCGAAAGTCAGCAACGGTGGGGCGACCATCCGCACCGATCTGCCTCAACGACCGCGGATCCCTCTCGAGCCACAAGCCGCGATATGCCTCGGCGTCTGACGGAATCCATCGCCGCAACCTCAACCGCGCGGTAGCCATTTCGCCCGGCAGATCCGCGTAGGTTTCCACTCGACCAAGCTTAATCGGGCCGCTTACGAGTAGCCCCGGCAGACCACGCCACCGGGCGACAGGGCTAGCGTTGAACCGTGCCAACTGTCGAGGTGCCAGGAGCCCGGCTCAGCTATGACGTCGCAGGCGACCCCGCGAGCCGGGTGATCGTGTTCGTTCACGCCGGCGTCGCGACCCGTGCGATGTGGGACCCACAGTTCGACGACTTGGCACGCGACCACTACGTGATCCGGTACGACACCCGCGGTTTCGGCGAATCGCCCGGTGACGACATCGCCTTCGCCGACCGCCGTGACCTGATCGCTGTGCTCGACGCTGCGGGTGCCACCTCTGCCTGTTTCATCGGAGGCTCGCGCGGAGGTCGGATCGCTCTTGACACAGCTCTCGACGCCCCCCATCGCGTCACCGGCCTCGTCATGATCGGATCCACCCCGGGCGGCCAGTCCCAAGACGGCGCCACCGAGCTGGAGCTTGAGATGCTCGCCGCCATGAAGGCCGCGAGTGAATCCGGAGATGTGGACACCCTGGTGCGCACGGAGGTCGCCTACTGGGACCTCGGCCCGAGTCGCGACATCGACGACGTGGATCCCGAGTTTCTTCAACGTGCCATCGAGCTCAACGTGGGGGCAGCGCACTGGGACTTCGACGGGCTCGACCAGCAGCTCGACCCGCCGGCGGTCGATCGGTTACACGAGATCATGGTTCCCGCGCTGGTGGTCGTCGGCGAGCACGACGTGACCGAGTCGAAGTTGGGGTACGAGTTGCTGATGGCCGGGCTGCCACATGCTGAGGGGTTGCGGTTCGCTGACTCGGCACACCTGCCGAGCGTCGAACGCGCCGAGCAGTTCACCTCCGATCTGCGTGCGTGGCTCGCAGCGCACGCGCTGTAGGGCCGCGCCACGCGCGATAGTCAGCGCCGATCCCGCCTCAGGCTGAGGAACCGTGCGGCTACAGCGCATCCACGCTGCTTTCCTGCGCAATTCGCCATGCTTCGCTTCCAGGCCCTCCGTAGGCTCGAAGGGAAGAAAGGAGGCGCGCCATGTCAGTTATCAACACGGAATCGATCACGCCCGTTCGCACGAAGTCCATCGTCGGAGAACCCGAGGTTGTCGAAGACGCCTCTTTTGTCGAGAAATCAGCCGCCTGGCTCGACCTCAAAGCCGCCGCCATCGCCCTGGCCGAATACCAAATCAAGGATGGCAGCATCCCGGATGCTGCGGCTCACCCCGAATCTCGGGAACTTGTCAGCCGCATCCGCGCGTGCATCCTTGATTTGGCACCCTCGTTTGCGCACGATGCCGACTACCTTGCAGCGCTCGACGCCGACTTCGAACGATGGCAGGTCGAGGGCTTCGGCATCCCCGACTTCTACGACGCCCTCGTCGCCTTCCGCCCAGAACTGCACCGCGTCGACGGGCTGCGCCACCTCGTGGTGTTCCCGATGTACACGCAGAACGGCTCGACAAACCGGCACATCGAAGCCCTGATCGTCGAAGTCATCTGGCCCGAGCTGATCGCTCGCGTCGAGGAGCGCTACGCCAACAAGCTGTTTGTCTCGCTGCGCCTCGTCGACTTCACGCCGGGCTACGACACGAACTCGGCGGTGCTGTTCCCCGAAACGGTGAGCATGCGCTCCATTCCGGCGTTTACATGGGGAGCGCTCTTCCAAGACCGGGAGGCCGCCCGCTTCCGTCGCGTGGTGCAAGCCGCCGCCGACATCACCAAGCTCGATCTCACCCCGGTCGACCGCGCTCTGCTCGACGACCAGCGGCTCACAGAAGAGACCTTCGTGATGTGGGACCTCATCCACGACCGAAGCCATATGCGCGGCGACCTGCCGTTCGACCCGTTCATGATCAAGCAGCGGATGCCGTTCT
>JBDUBG010000192.1:0-3674 GCA_040004215.1 Pseudolysinimonas sp.
ACCGCGTTCGGCCCGGATCGGCGCGCGGCAGTGTGTCGCGAGCTGACCAAGCTGCACGAAGAGATCGCCCGAGGCACGCTCGCCGAGCTCGCCGAGCAGTTCGCAGAGGGTGCGCGTGGCGAGATCGCGCTCGTGGTCGCGGGGGCTCCGCCCGCGTCGGCCTCGCTCGAGGACGGGGTAGCGCGCGTGCTGCAGCTGGTCGCCGACGGGGTGCGGTTGCGCGAGGCATCCACCGAAGTCGCCGAGGTCACCGGGCTCGGGCGGCGCGAGCTGTACGAGGCGGCGCTGCGCGCGCGGTAACAGGCTCCGCGAGAGTACGGATATCTGCGTACTCTCAAGGCCCAAAGTACGCCGATATCCGTACTCTCGCGGAAGATGGAGGCAGCCGGTAACAATCCGGAGCCGCCGGTAGAATCGAACCCATGGCATCCGGCGACGCGTTCTTCATCACGACGCCCATTTTCTATGTCAACGACGTTCCGCACATCGGGCACGCGTACACCGAGGTGGCCGCCGACGTGCTCGCGCGCTGGCACCGCCAGCGCGGCGACGACACCTGGCTGCTGACCGGCACCGATGAGCACGGCGAGAAGATTTTGCGCACGGCGACGGCGAACAACGTCACGCCGAAGGCATGGGCCGACCAGCTGGTCGAGTCGGCATGGAAGCCGCTGCTGCAGATGGTCGACATCGCCAACGACGACTTCATCCGCACCACAGACGAGCGCCACGAGAAGGGTGTCGCCGCCTTCATCCAGCAGCTCTATGACGACGGCCACATCTACGAGGGCCTCTACGAGGGCTACTACTGCGTCGGCTGCGAGGAGTACAAGTCGCGCGACGAGCTGGTCGAGACCGAGACCGGTGACTTCGCCGGGCAGTTGGTCTGCGCGATCCATTCGCGACCGGTCGAGATCCTGAAGGAGAAGAACTACTTCTTCCGGATGAGCGACTTCCAGCAGCACCTTCTTGACCTCTATGAAAGCCAGCCCAACTTCGTGCAGCCGGAGAGCGTGCGCAACGAGATCATCCAGTTCGTCAAGCAAGGTCTGGACGACCTCTCGATCTCACGGTCGAGCTTCGACTGGGGCATCAAGGTGCCGTGGGATCCGACGCACGTCATCTACGTCTGGTTCGACGCGCTGCTGAACTACGTCACGGCGGTCGGCTATGGCGATCCCGATCGCCGCGAGGAGTTCTTGCGTCGCTGGCCCGCGACCCACCTGGTCGGCAAAGACATCGCGCGTTTCCACGCCGTGATCTGGCCGGCGATGCTGATGGCGGCAGGGCTGTCGGTGCCGAAGCAGGTGTTCGGCCACGGCTGGCTGCTGGTCGGCGGCGAGAAGATGAGCAAGTCGAAGCTCACCGGCATCGCGCCGCAGCAGATCACCGAGGTGTTCGGCAGCGACGCCTTCCGCTACTACTTCTTGCGTGCCATCTCGTTCGGCAGTGACGGCTCGTTCAGCTGGGAAGACCTGTCGGCCCGCTACCAGGCAGAGTTGGCCAACGGGTTCGGCAATCTCGCCTCCCGCGTGGTGGCGATGGTCACGCGGTACTTCGCGGGTGTGGTTCCCGCAGCGGGCCAGTACCAGGATGCCGACCTCGCGATCCAGCGCACCGTCGCGACCGCGGCGCTGACCGCCGATGCCGCGATCGAGCGGCTCGCCATCCATGAGGCGATCGCCGCCATCTGGACCATCGTCGACGAACTCAACGGCTACATCACCGAGCAGCAGCCGTGGGTGCTCGCGAAGACGGCAACCGACGATCCGGCGAAGGCCGAGCGACTTGGCACGGTGCTCTACACCGCGTCGGAGGGGCTGCGCGCGCTGGCCGTGCTGCTGAGCCCCGTCATCCCGAAAGCCACTACGACACTGTGGGCGGCCCTGGGAGCTGACGCCGGGCTCGGCGCGCTGACCGCGCAGCCGATTCGCGGCGCGGGCGAATGGGGGCAACTGCCGGCCGGCAGCACGGTCTCGGCGCTCGCCGGGCTGTTCCCGCGGATCGAGGATCCGGCGCCCGCGACACCCGGAGGGTCTGCCGGAGTCACCACCGGGGCAATGTGACCGAGCCGTTCCTGCGGGCGCGCGAATCGGGGTTCGAGGATCCCGCTCGCGACTACCCGCCTCTGCCGGAACCACTCGTCGTGCCGGTTTACGACAACCACACGCACCTCGAGATCCAAGATGGCGTCACTCCACTGGATTGGCGCGAGCAGCTCGACCGTGCGTCGAATGTCGGTGTGCGTGGTGTCGTGCAGGTCGGCACCGACCTCGAGACCTCGCGCTGGAGCGCCCAGATCGCTTCGCTCGACCCGCGCGTGCTCGCGGCGGTCGCCCTACATCCCAATGAGGTTCCCAAGCTCGAGCAGGCAGGCATGCTCGACGAGCATCTGGCAGGGATCGCCGAGCTCGCGTCCAAGTCCCGTGTGCGCGCCATCGGCGAGACCGGGCTCGACTTCTTCCGCACGCCGGATCCCGATGAGCAGCGCGCCCAGTACCGCTCATTCGAAGCGCACATCGCGATGGCCAAAGACCACGATCTGGCGCTGCAGATCCACGATCGTGATGCCCACGCCCAGGTCGTCGAGACGCTGCGCCGCGTCGGGGCTCCTGAGCGCACGGTGTTTCACTGTTTCAGCGGCGATCGCGAGTTTGCCCAGCTCGTCGCGGACCAGGGCTGGTACCTCTCCTTCGCCGGCACCGTGACGTTCAAGAACGCCGAGCCGCTGCGACAGGCCCTCGAGGTCATCCCGCGGTCGCGCATCCTGATCGAGACGGATGCGCCCTACCTGACCCCGATGCCGTTCCGTGGTCGCCCGAACTCGGCCTACCTGATCCCGCACACGCTGCGCGCGATGGCCGCGCACCTGGGCACGGACGCGTCGATACTCGCCGCGCAGATCAGCTCGAACACCGAGCTGGTCTACGGCCACTGGGATAACGAGCCGGTGAACCCGCCGACCGAACCATTTGCGCCGCAGCCATGACTCTTCTTGGCCCAGCCGAGATCCGGGACCTCGCCGACCAGCTCGGCCTGCAACCTACGAAGAAGCTCGGCCAGAACTTTGTCGTCGACGCCAACACGGTGCGCAAAATCGTGCGGGTCGCCAAGGTCGAGGCGGGCGATGAGGTGCTCGAGGTGGGCCCGGGGCTCGGCTCGCTGACTCTCGGCCTTCTCGAGGCAGGCGCCCGTGTCACGGCAGTCGAGATCGATGCGCGACTTGCCGCCCAACTGCCGTTGACGGTTGCCGAACTCGCACCTGATGTCGCAAGCAGCCTCACCGTCATCACCGATGACGCGATGAAGGTCACCGGATTGCCAGGCGCCCCGAAGCGTCTGGTCGCAAATCTGCCGTACAACGTGTCGGTGCCCGTGCTGTTGCACCTCCTGAAGACGGTTCCGACCTTGCAGAGCGCGCTGGTCATGGTGCAGGCAGAGGTCGGGCAGCGCATCGCTGCGGCTCCCGGCTCGAAGATTTATGGATCTCCCAGCGTCAAGGCCGCCTGGTACGGCACCTGGTCGACGGCTGGTTCCGTCAGTCGACAGGTGTTCTGGCCGGTGCCCAACGTGGACTCGATCTTGGTGTCTTTCGCGCGCGCGGAGTCGCTGCCCGGATCCGAGGATGAGCGCGCCGAGGTGTTCGCGCTCGTCGACGGGGCGTTCGGCCAGCG
>JBDUBG010000247.1:0-3658 GCA_040004215.1 Pseudolysinimonas sp.
GCTCGCCCCGGCGTCGAAGGCGGCGAGCGTCTGCTCGTAGTCGGCACCGGTGTGTCCGACAGCGACGGCGGCCCCGGCCGAGCTGAAGCGGCGCACCGCATCCATGCCGCCCGGGAGTTCCGGTGCGATCGTGATCTGACGGAGCGTGCCGTCGGCCGCTTCAAGAAGTCGATCGACGGCATCCGGGTCGGCGAGTTTCAGGAACGCGGGGTTGTGCGCGCCGCGATGATCCGGGTCGAGGAACGGCCCCTCGAGATGGCTGCCCAGGATGCGATGCTCATCGCGCATCAGGCTCGCGATGCCGCGCAACTCCGCCTCGAGCGAATCGAGTGGAGCCGTGACAACTGAGAGCACGAACCGGGTGCTCCCGTGCGCGGTGTGGAAGGCCATCGCTGTCTGGATGGCGTCGGCACCCCCGTCAAACGCGGCGCCACCCCCGCCGTGGTTGTGAATGTCGATGAACCCCGGCGTCAGCCACTGACCGCCCGCGTCGACGAACTCGGCGTCGATCAACTCCGCGGCGTCCAGGTCAGCTGTGTCCTGCCATCCGGAACCCGTTCCCACGGCACTGATCAGGTCGCCGTCGAATCGCACCCAGCCCTGCTCGGTCACTCGTCCATCGCTGACCAGTCGGGCTGAGTGGATGACGACCACACCGGAGGAGGTCACGCGACGATGACCTCGAAGCCGGCTTCGACGAACGTGGCGTGCTTCTCGCGCACGAAACGCGTCGTCGAGGTGAGCGTCGCGCCGCCCGCGATCGCGGTGCCATCCGTGCCACGTGCGTAGCCACCGACAGCGCCTGTACCGGGAAGCACGTTGGCGGGCTCGACGGCCACCGCGTACATGCGCTCGAACCACGGCCATCCGCCTGGTGAGTTGGCCTCGATCCAGATCCAGGCGTATGGGTACACGCCGCTGTCCCACTCCATGCGCACCGAGGCGCCAGCTGACGGGCTGACGAAGGTGGCGGCCGCGGTGGCGAACTCGGCGAAGGCCGCGAACACCGCCTGGCCAGATCCCGCGGCCGGGATCGCGATCGATGCCGGCACCGGGCCGGGCGGCAGCGCGCTGGGGGTGGTGACGAGGTCGGCTGCCAGGAGCGAGCCGGGGCCGCGAGCATCCGAGATGAGCACGCCGGCGTCGAGCACGAGGTAGCTGCCCGCGCTGAGAAACTCCGGTCCGAATGCGGGATGCTGCACCAGCTGCACCGAGACCTCGCGGGGTGCGAGGTTGGTGACCGAGTCGGTGACCTCCACCACATTGCCGCTCACGGTGATGTGGCGGTGCAGCGTGAGGGGTGCGGTGATGAGGGTGGTCTCGAAGTCGCACGATGACTCCGACTGCTGGGACGGCATCCACTCGACCAGGGCGGCCTCGCCGTGGTAGCCCTGCTCGACACCGTCGTGAAGGCGCGCGTCGTCGGCGTTGGGGCAGAGAAATTGCCAGCCGCCTGGGTAGCCGTTCAGCCAGTGCATCATTGAGTTGCCCGGGACGATGCCCGGGTGTCCGGGGCTGGTCGGCGACTCGGCAAGAAACTTCATCCCGGTTGCACGGTCAACGATCTGCCGGATGTCGGCCCCGCGCTCCGGGGCGATCTCGACTTCGAGCTCGTCAGAGCGAATGACGATGGTCACAGGGTGCCCGAATATGCCGTCGCGGGCATGCCGACAGCATTGAGCCCGGTGATCCTGAACAGCGAGCCAGCGAGGGGGTCGGTCTCTGGGTTCGCTTCGAGCGCAGCAGAGGTCACCCAAAGTTCGTCGAGGTTCGGCCCGGCGAACGCGCACGAGGTGGGGAACTTGGTGGGCATGGCGATCGACCGGAGCAGCTCGCCGTTGGGCGAGAACTGGTGCACCGCGCTGCCCGCGTATTCGGCAATCCACAGGTTGCCGTCGCTGTCGACAGTCAATCCGTCGGGCAGAGCGCTGAAGTTCTCGGCCCCGATGAGCTCGACCGGAGTGTTCACCACGGTGCCCGTTTCGGCGTCGAATGGGTATTTCAACACGATGCGTCGGATGCTGTCGACCAAGTAGAACCACGAGCCGTCAGGACTCCAGTCCAAGCCGTTCGGCAGCGTGAAGCCGTCGAGAACCTGAGTGGCGACGCCCTGTCCGTCCAGCTTCCAGAGCGCACCGGTACCTGCCACGAAGTCGTACGTGCAGCTGCCAGACCAGAGGCGACCCTGACGATCGGTCTTGGCGTCATTCATGCGCAGCTCGGGAGTCAGACAGTCGACGCGGTGGCCAACGGTGCCGTCTTCGTTGATCCGCACGAATCCGGTGGCCACCGCCGCGACGAACCCGCCGTTGGCGTGATGGGCTGCGGCGCCGACGTCGGAGGGGTAGTCGATCTGGGTGGTGGCCAGGGTCGCGTAGTCGGTGGTCAGGATCGCTCTCCCGTTGATATCCACCCAATAGATCAGGCCGCGGGCGTCATCCCAGACCGGCCCCTCGCCGCAGATCGACCAGCGCGTGACGGCAACATCGATGGATACCGGCATGTCAGTTCTCCTTGCTCACGGGCGGGAGCGCGAAGCGCGCCAGTTTGGTCGACTCTGTCGCCTCCAACTGCAGGAGGCGGTTCCACTTGGCGGTGCGCTCAGAGCGGTGAGTCGACCCGACCTTGATCTGGTCCGCGCCCCACCCGACGGCCAGGTCGACCAGCCACGACTGCTCGGTCTCGCCCGATCGAGCAGACACCACGGTGTTGAAGCCCGCGGCTTTGGCGCGTTCAAGAACCGCGTGACTGCGCGACACGAGACCGTTCTGATTTACCTTCACCAGGATGGCGTTTGCCGACTTCTCGGCGATCCCGCGCTCGAGACGGGTCACGTTGGTGACGAAGTGGTCGTCGCCCACGATCTGGACGCCGCCGCCGATCCGAGCGGTCGCCTCCTGCCAGCCGGGCCAGGAATCCTCCTGCAGAGGGTCTTCGACCGACAGCAGCGGAAACTCCCGGGTCCAGCCCTCGATCTCGTCGAGCAGGGCTGCGGTGTCGAGGTCGCGGTTTTCGGATTCGAAGCGGTAGCCGCCTTCAACAGCGAACTCGTTGGCGGCGACGTCGATTGCCAAGCTCAGCTGCTCGCCGGGGCGCAGGCCCGCCGCCTCGATTGCCGACACCACGAAGCGCAGCGCATCGCCATTCGAGTCGAACTTCACGCCGATGCCGCCCTCGTCGGCATCCAACTGGGCTCCGCTCAGGCCGCGCTTCAGGCCGAGTTGGGTGCCCGCCTCGCGCACCCTGGCGCACCACTCGATCGCCTCGGTGAAGGTGGTCGCGGCGTGCGGGATCACCAGAATGTCTTGGATGTCGATGGCCCGCCCCGCGTGTGCCCCACCCGAGACGATGTTGACCATCGGCATCGGCAGGGTGAGCGTGCCCTCGGGCTGCAGGTAGCGCGCCAACGAAACGCCGGCGTGCGCCGCGGCAGCCAGGTGGCTCGCGAGCGAGACGGCGAGCGCGGCGTTCGCGCCGAGGGTCGTGAAGGCCGGCGACGTGTCGAGTTCGGCGATGGCGAGGTCGAGCGTCGCCGGGTCATCGAGCTCGAGGCCGACCAGGCGTGGGGCGATGATCGAGCGGATGTTGTCGACCGCCTTCAGCACCCCCTTGCCCCGGTAGCGCTCGCCGCCGTCGCGCAGCTCGACGGCTTCGTGCG
>JBDUBG010000349.1:0-3647 GCA_040004215.1 Pseudolysinimonas sp.
TTCATCACGCACGAGATGGATACCGTGCTCCAGATCGCCGACACCGTCTCGCGCCTCGACCACGGCCGCATCGTCGAATCCGGCCGGCTCACCGAGCTGCTGGCGGATCCGGCGTCGAGCCTTGGCCGTTCGCTGCAGCCGCGCCGTGCACACCAGCTCGCACCCGTCGGGTCCACGGTGTGGGCCGTGACCTACGGGTCGAACCCGGTGCCAGCCGACTGGGTGGGGCGCCTTGCCGCGCGGCTGGACACGACCGTCTCGCTCTTGGGGGCATCCATCGAGACGGTTCGCGGCGTGACAACCGGGCACGCGACCATCGCGATCTCGGCGACACGGCTCGAGACCGTCGAAGCCGAGTTGCGACAGTTAGGGCTGGATGCGGCGCGTCCAGATGTCGAGACCGATGACGTGGTGCTGCGCGAACTCGAGGAGGCGCTTGACGCATGAGCGCCTTCGCAACCGACACCGGCTTCAACGTGCCCATCGGGCAGATCCCCGCCCTGTTGCTTCCCGCGCTCGGCGACACCCTGATCATGGTCGGCATCGTCATGGCCATCGTGGTCGTGGTCGGCGTGCCGCTCGGCAGCCTCATCCACAATCTCGCGCGGGGCGGTCTGTTCGAGAATCGGGCGGCACACACCGTGCTCAGCTGGGTGATCAGCATCGGGCGCTCCCTTCCGTTCCTGATCCTGATGGCCGCAATCGTGCCGTTCACGCGGTTCGTCACGGGAACCAACATCGGGATCCCGGCCGCCGTGGTGCCGATGTCGATCGCCGGCATCGCTTTCTTCACTCGCATCGTCGAGAACTCGCTGCGAGGTGTGCCGCTGGCCTTCACGCAAGTGGCTCGGAGTTCAGGAGCCTCGCCCCTGCAAATCATTCGCACCGCGCAACTGAGCGAAGCCGTGCCATCGATCATCGGTGGCCTCACCATCAACACGATCGCGATGATCGAGTACTCCGCGATTGCCGGCACGATCGGCGCCGGAGGCATCGGCTATGTCGCCGTCACCTACGGCTACGACCGCTTCGACAACGGCGTGATGCTCGCCACCATCGTCGTGCTCGTGGCGCTGGTCGCGACCGTGCAACTGGTCGGCGATCGAGTCGTTCGCCTGACGACTCCGCATGCCGCGACATCTGTGCTGCGACTCTCGGCTCGGTTCTCGCCGCGCCGCCTGATTCCCCTGCCCACCGAAACCGAACGATCAGCCAGGAGCGCCTCAACATGAGCAACGACACCCTCAACCGCCCTTCGACGACGCCGCCAGAGTCCGATCATGGCTTCGAGCTCGCGCGACGACGACGCTGGCCCTGGATCGTGGGCGCTGCGGTCGTGGTTGTCGGCCTGGCGGCCGCTATCGGCATCCCGCTTCTGAACCCCGCCACGTCCGCCAACCAGGTCAGCGGCGCCACCCTGCTGGTCGCCACCGCAGAAGGCAACGCCGCGGAGCAGTCGCTCGTCAACTTCGTGGCGACGAAGGTCGCGCCCAAGTACGGGATCAAGATCGCCTTCAAGGGGCTCTCAGACAGCAACACCATCAACCGTGCCGTCAGCGAAGGGGAGGTCGCCGGAACCGTCTACCAACACAAGCTCTGGCTCAGCCAGGTGCTGCAGGCCAATCCCGACTTTGCGGAGACGGCAGCGACCCCCGTGTTCCGGTGGGGATTCGGGCTGTTCTCTGACAAGTACACCGACGTGTCGCAGCTTCCGGATGGCGCGAACATCTCGCTGTACTCCGATCCTGCCAACGAGTCGCAGGGTCTCTGGTTGCTGCAGCGGGCCGGACTCATCACCTTCACGGCTGGCATCGACAAGGCCAAGGCCACTCAGGCAGACATCGCCACCAATCCCAAACACCTCACGTTCACTCTGCTCGATTTTGGCGCGCAGTCGCGGGCACTGCCGGATCTGGATGCCGCCGTCGGCTACACCGAGTACTACCTGGCCGCCAAGATCCCTCTCTCGAAAGAGATCTACGCCCCCGCCGCCCCCGACGAATTCGCCGGCCAACTCACGATCGGCACCAAATACGCGACCACCGCCAACGTCAAGAAGCTAGTCGCAGCATTCAAGGACCCAGCGGTGCAGAAGTTTCTCGCCACCGATCCCTCCGTGAAAGACATCCTGCTGCCGCTCGACGCCCACTAGCGACGCGGCAACCAGGGGGAAGGAAATGTCGATGACTATGACCGCGACTGAGAATGACAAGACACTGAGCCCGATCGGCGGACTTGATGCCGACGCGTTCAAGGCGGCATTCCGCCACCACGCCGCCGGCGTTGCGGTCATCACCGCCGACAACGGACGTGGCCCGGCCGGACTGACCGCCACCTCGGTGTTCTCGGTCAGTGCCGAGCCCGCGCTTCTGGTCTTCTCCCTCTCGCAACTGTCGTCGAGCGCCCCGACTATCGCCGAATCGGACACCGTCGTGGTTCACCTTCTGGGGGTGGACCAACTGGCGATCGCCCAGCTGTTCGCCACCAGCGGGATCGACCGATTCGCGAACACCGCGCTCTGGGATCGTCTCGACAGCGGCGAGCCGTACCTGCCTTCCGCCGCGACCTGGATCCGCGGCCGGATCGTCAGCCGAATGAACGCCGGAACGTCGACCGTCGTCGCCGTACACGCGCTCGAAACGGGAGCAGGCGACCAGGCAGGGGCTCCACTCGTCTACCACAACCGCTCGTGGCACGGTCTCGGATCCCACACCGCGTTGGACGGGTGAGCCTCGACCCTCGCCTGAGAGGCCTCAGGGAGACGCCGGCAGCTGCACCGTGTACGTGGTGGGGGTTCCGCCCTCGACGGGCACCAGTCGGTCGGCGAAGTACAGCGGCTGCGTGACGTTGTAGACGTCGAACGCGACCCAGCCGGGTGCGCTGGTTTGGCTGGCTGAAATGCTGGTGCCGCCGTTCGCGACCCCGAACGGAGTGAAGCCGGCTTTGGTCATCGCGGCGGTGATGTTGTCTAAAGTCTTGGGCGAGAACTCTTGGCCAGCGCCGTCGATGAGCAGCAGACGGGTCGTGTCCCACCCTGCCCAGTAGCTGCCCCCGGTGCTGACCCCGACCTCAATAAGGATGATCTCGTCCTTGTTCGTGACTCCGTCATTCAGCGGAAAGTTGCGAACGATGCCGGTGACCGAGATGGTGTTGCGCAAGCTTGGTTCGCGAACGCTCAGGCTCAGCGGGGTCATGACGGCCGTGGGAGTGGGCGTCGGGGTTGGCGTGGGCGTCGCCGTCGGCATACCCGTTTCCTGGGCCACTGCCTGGCCGGTGGCGCAGCCCGTCAGCGCCGCGCAGAGCGCGACGGCGACGACCAGGGCCGAGAACTTGGACACGAGCACTATTGTCCGCCCGCAACCTGGCAGTCGCACGAACGAAGCCTCAGCGCACCGACTTGCGGTTGTAGATGGCCATCGACCAGACGTACCCGGCGATGGCGATCACGATCGACCAACCGATGGCGAGCGTCGGGTTCCAGCCGAGAGGGGTGCCGAGCAGCAGGCCGCGCACGGTCTCGATGAACGGCGTGAACGGCTGGTTCTGCGCGAACGCCTGCAACCAGCCCGGCATCGACGCGGTCGGTACGAAGCCGCTGCCGAGCAGGGGCAGCACAGTCAGGATCAGCGGCAGGTTGCTCGCCGTCT
>JBDUBG010000463.1:0-3643 GCA_040004215.1 Pseudolysinimonas sp.
ACTGCAGCAGGAGCTTGCGCATGAGCAGGAGGTCGCTTCGATTCGGGGACAATGGTCTGAGGGTGACGAGTGTATCCGGCACCCCTCACCGCCCGACTGGAGAGCACCCGTGAAAGCTTCGATTGCGTTCAGGATTCTCGCATCCCGACTCCAGGCAGAGGTTTGCCCGTGAGGGTCGGTGTCATCGGGGGCGGCCAGCTCGCCCGCATGATGGTGCCGACCGCGATCGAGCTGGGCATCGACATCCGGGTGCTTGCCGAGGTCGAAGGCTCGTCGGCAGCGATTGCCGCCACGGCAGTTGGTGACTACACGGATGCCGCGACCGTTCTTGCCTTCGCCCGCGAGGTCGACGTCATCACCTTCGATCACGAGCACGTTCCCCAGACGGTGCTGGCAGCTCTCGTGGATGCCGGGCATGTAGTGCACCCCGGCCCGGCAGCCCTGGCCGTCGCCCAAGACAAGATCGTCATGCGCGAACGCCTGACCGCGATCGGCGCCCCGGTGCCCGACTGGGCGGTGGTGCACGACGCGGCGGGGCTCATGACGTTCCTCGGCAGTCATGGTGGCCGCGCGGTCGTCAAGACGCCGCGCGGCGGATACGACGGGAAAGGCGTGCGCGTCGTGCACGCCGCGGGAGATGCCGACGACTGGTTTGCTGCGGCACAGGCATCCGGCGATGGCGGCCTGCTCGTCGAAGAGCTGGTGGATTTTCGGCGTGAACTCGCCCAACTGGTCGCGCGCCGGCCATCCGGTGAGGTGCGGGCTTGGCCTCTGGTCGAGACCGTGCAGCGCGATGGCGTCTGCGCTGAAGTGTTCGCCCCCGCGCCGCGGGCCGGGTCGCTGCCGGGCGAAGCCCGCGCGCTCGCCGAGCGGATCGCGACCGAACTCGGGGTGACCGGCGTGCTCGCCGTCGAACTGTTCGAGACCTCAGACGGGCGATTGCTCATCAACGAGTTGGCGATGCGCCCCCACAACACCGGGCACTGGACCATCGACGGCGCCGTCACCAGCCAATTCGAGCAGCACCTGCGAGCCGTGCTCGATCTGCCGCTCGGCGACCCCTCGTCGACCGCGCCGTGGAGTGTCATGGTGAACGTGCTCGGCGGCCCGGCCGACGGCACGATGCTGGATCGCTACCAGCTGGCGATGGCTGCCCACCCCCATGCGAAGTTCCATTCCTATGGCAAGCCGTCGCGCCCGGGCCGCAAGGTCGGACATGTCACGGTGACCGGCGCCGACCTTGACGACACCGCGGCGCACGCCCGCGCGGCAGCCGGGTTCTTTCAGAACTGACGTTTACCATGGCATCCGTGCCTGGAACTCCCGCCTCCGCTCCGCTCGCCGGGCCCGTCGTGAGCGTCGTCATGGGCTCCGACTCTGACTGGGGCGTCATGAGCGAGGCGGCGGCAGCGCTTGCCGAGTTCGGGATCCCACACGAGGTTGAGGTGGTCTCGGCACACCGCACCCCGAAGCGGATGATCGCGTTTGGGTCGGAGGCGGCTGGCCGCGGGATCCGGGTCATCATCGCCGGAGCGGGAGGGGCAGCTCATCTGCCGGGCATGCTCGCCTCGGTTACCACCCTGCCCGTTATCGGCGTGCCGGTGCCGCTGGCGAAACTCGACGGGCTCGACTCGCTGCTCTCGATCGTGCAGATGCCGGCTGGCATTCCGGTCGCCACCGTCTCGATCGGTGGAGCCCGCAACGCTGCGCTGCTCGCCGCCCGCATTCTGGCCACCTCAGACACCGCGCTCACCGCACGGCTTGAGGAGTTCGCCGCCGGTCTCGAAGCCCTCGTGATCGAGAAGAACGCGAAGCTGCAGCGCGAATTGTGAGTTCGCCGCGCGCCCCCCGATCGATGTTGCGGGATCCGGATGCCTCGGCAACCGGCTTCATGAGCAAGCGCGCCTGGTGGCTGGTCGGCCTGAATCTGTTGGTTCCGGGTTCGGCGCAGCTGTTGGCGGGAAGCCGTCGATTCGGTCGCTTCGCACTCGGCACGACGCTGGTGTTCTGGGCGCTGGTGGTGGTGGGCGTGCTCGCCGTGCTGATCGGCGGACAGGCGTTGATTCCCTTCGTCACGATGCCGCCGGTGCTCTGGGGCATCGCGGTAGTGCTCGGGCTCTACGGCGTGCTCTGGGTGATCTGCGCGTTCGACACCTTCCGGCTGAGCCGACTCGGGCGGGCGACGACGGGTGCGCGTGTCGGCGTCTCACTGCTGGCGATCGCCGCGCTCGTGCTGTCGGGGGGTGCCGCGTTCGCCGGGGCGTACACGGCCGGGGTCACCGCCAACATCCTCGCAAAACTCGCCTCGAACACGATCGACATCACCGGACCGGATGGCAAGCCGGTCACAGTGGGCCCGATCACGGGCCCGGTGAACATCCTGCTGGTCGGCGACGACAGCGGAGACGGCAACGCGGCATACGGACCCCGTGGCGAATCTCTTAACGACGTGACGATCCTGATCCACCTGTCGCCGGTGTCGAAGTCGGCGACGGCGGTGAGCATCCCGCGCGACCTGTACGTGGCGCAGCCGGCCTGCGGATCGAGCCCTGCTGTCACGCAGGCGCGCTTCAACACGGCGCTCTCGCGCGGCGGGCTGAACTGCGTGGTGGCCAGCGCGAGCGCGCTCACGGGACTCCCGATCCAGTACGCGGCGCAGATCGAGTTCGACGGCGTGGTGGCCATGAGCGACGCCGTTGGCGGCGTGCCGGTCTGCCTGGTGACGGCGATCAACGACCCATACAGCGGGCTCTCGCTGACCGCGGGCCAGCACAACCTGGAGGGCGCTCAGGCGCTCGCTTTCTTGCGCACCCGCCACGGTCTCTCGACCGGCAGCGACCTGCAGCGCATCAGCAATCAGCAGGTATTTCTGTCGTCGCTGATGCGCACCATCAAGAGCTCACAGACCCTCGACAACCCGGTCAAGGTGATCGCGCTCGCCCAGGCGGCGGCGAGCAACATGAAGCTCAGCACCGAACTGGCGCAGACCTCGACGATGGTGTCGATGGCGCTGGCGCTGCGCAGCATCCCGCTCGAGCGGATCGCCTTCGTGCAGTACCCCTCGCATCCGACCACGGTGCACGGGCAGAGCGTGACGCTGCCAGACACCGACGATGCCGCGGTGCTGATGACCGCGCTGGTCGCCGACCAGGCGGTCAGCGTTCAGCAACTGGGCGGAGCAGCGGTGGCGAATGGACCGGCGACGCCGAGTTCGGCGCCGTCTCCGTCGGCGTCCGCAACGCCCAACGGCGGGGTGCCGGTGCCCCTGCCGACCTCGATCTCTGGGCAGGCGGCCGATCAGAGCACCTGCTCGGCGGGGCAGACGGGTTGAGCAACGTGGCGTGAGGCCGCGGGCCGAACCGTTCGACGAGAAAAATCAGAGGTCGGCGTGCAGCTGCCAGACCTTCTCGGCCGAATCGCGCCAACTGAAGGCGCGGGCGCGGTCGCGGGCGCCGAGCGACAGCCTGTCTCGTAGCCCGTTGTCGTCGAGCACCTCGCGGATCGCGGAGGCGTAGCCGTCCGCCTCGTCAGGATCGTCGCGGGGAATGACGATCCCGGCGTCGGCGGCGACCTCGACAAGCGCAGGGGCGTCCGAGTGGATGACCGGCAGCTCGAACGCCAGCGCCTCGACCAAGGCCAGCCC
>JBDUBG010000419.1:0-3640 GCA_040004215.1 Pseudolysinimonas sp.
CCGGAATCCCGCTCGGAGCGAGCGTCACATTCCGCTGACCGGCGGCCATGCGGCGCGCGGCGCCTGCCAGGTTGGTCAGCGGTGTGGCGAGGGCGCGGGCGACGAAGAACGCCGCGATGACGGCGACCACGAAGCCGATCGCGAGCGCAAGCAAGATGCGGCCGAGCACTGTCGGCGTGAGGGTGCGCACCGTTCCGACATCCTGAACCGCGACGACACCACCGCCCTGCGGGGTGGGGCGACCCTCAAGAAGGTAGGAGTTGCCGCCGCTGCGCACGGTCGTCGAGACGTCTCGCCCGTCGCGCAACTGCACAATGACCCGCCTCGGAACGGTCGCCGAACCGCTCACCACTCCGGCCGGCGAGATGGACGCGAGCTGGGCACCCGAGTCCGTCAACTGCGACAGCCCGGCAATGATCGCCTCGCGAGTGGCGGGCTTCGCCGCGGCGAGGCGATCCACCTGGGTGCTCAGCTCTGCGCGCGCGGAGGTGGTGTCGACCGAGCGCACCAGTTGCAGCGCGGCGAGCGCCGTCACCAACACGGCGATGAGGGCGACGATGACGGTGGCGGCCAGAATGCGCGTTCGCAACGAGACTCCGCGCTGCGGGGGTGCAGGTGGCTGCTGAGTCACGCCGGGCCGTCCTGCAGCGCGTAGCCGACGCCGCGCACCGTGCGGATCGGGTCGGGTTGGCCAAGCTTCGCGCGCAGTTGGGCGACGTGCACGTCAACCGTTCGACTCCCGCTGTAGTCGGCGACGCCCCACACCGCAGAGAGCAACTGCTCCCTGCTGAACACCTGACCGGGATGCGCGAGCAGGTACGCCAGCAGATCGAACTCGGTCGCGGTGAGGTCGACAGCCGCGCCGCCAACCGTGACCCGGCGCGCCCGATCGTCAAGCTGCAATCGCCCTGCGCTCAGCACCACCGGGGCTCCTGACACCCCCGCGCGACGCACCAACGCTTTCACGCGAGCCACCAACTCCCGTGGCGAGAACGGCTTGGTGAGGTAGTCGTCTGCGCCCAGCTCGAGACCGACCACCCGGTCGATCTCGCTGTCGTGAGCCGTGACGAAGACGACGGGCACCCAATTCTCTTCTGCCCGCAGTCGCCGCACGACCTCCGTGCCGTCCATGCCCGGAAGCCCCACATCGATGACGACCGCCACCGGCGCTAGCCGTCGGATGTCGGCAAGGCCCTGCGATCCGTCGCTGGCTACGTGCACGCCGAAGCCTGCCTGGCTGAGATACAGGCGCTCCAACTCGGCGATCGTCCGCTCGTCCTCGACGATGACGACCATCCCGCGCTCGCCGACCATGGGGTCATTCAACCTCACCGTGGGCGAGGACAGTGTCACGGCTCGTCGCCGGCCACAACCCGGGCGATCACTTGAGCGCCTTGAGCGCCGTGCGGATCGCCTTGCCATCCTGCACAGCCGCCTTGCGGTCCGCCAGAGCGGCACGAGCCGCCGCGCGATCCGCGGTGAGCACCGCGTGGTTCGCGTTGTAGGCAGACGGAGTGACGGCGAGCGCGGAGGCCGAGAGGCCGGAGGTCTTGGTCACGGCATCCGCGATCTTCGCCTTCATGTCGGTGAGCTGCGCCTGCAGCGCGGGAGTCACCTTCGACGGGTGGGCGGCAAACGCCGCAGTGATCTTTGCCGATGCCGACTGCAGTTTCGGGATTGCGGTGCCGGTGAGCCCATCGGCGGCCGATGCGACGAATGACTGCTGCAGTCCGACCGCGTAGACCCGGTAGCTCGTGAAGATGCTGCCGTAGTCGGCGCGTGCGCTGGCCACCGTGGTATCCGCAGCGATCTTCGACTTCAAGCCCTGCATGCCACTCAGATCGTGATTCAGGGTCGCCAGCACGGTCGCCTTGTCGGCAGACGTGAGGTGGGTTCCCCCACTCACCTTGCCGATGCGGGTCGTGAGCGAGGTGATTCGTTTAGCGGTCGCGGCAGCCCCGGCTTGCTGGATCTCGGCAAGAGTCGAGTGCGCCGAGATGGCGGGCGAACCATCGGCCGGTGTCGCCGCGAACGCCGGAACGGCGCACACGAGCGAACCCAGGGTCACGACACTGGCAACTGCAGTGACGGTGGCGACGGTGGCGATACGGAACATGGTGACTCCCAACGATGGTGGTGCACGAACTGTGCACACATCACGATGCCGAGAGCAGGTACGCCGGGAGTCAGCGCAATGTTCGGGTTCGGTAAGGCGGTTAGACCTGCCCGCTGCGCTTCAGCCGCGCACGCTCGGCCTCTTCGACTAGCTCGTCACGCGTCACCTCACGCGTCGTCTCGCGGTCGGAGGTGCCCTGGCCGGTGAGGCTGTTCTCGATGTCTTCTGATTGGCCGGAATCCACTGAGTCCCAGGTCACTGCCGAATCGGACTGGTTGCCGCTGGCGTTGGCGCCGGGGTCTTGGGGGTCTGTGCTCATCGCCCCAGTCTGTCACCTCGGCAGCTGCGCGTCAGGGCAACAGAACCACTTTGCCGCCGGCATGACCGCTGCTCACCAATGTCATGGCGTTCTGGAACTGATCGAGGGGAAATTCGATGACCGGCGGCCCGATCAGCAGCCCGTCACCGGCCAACCTCAGCATCGGCAGGCGGGCTTCTGATCGCAGAGCCGTGCCGGGATCCGCACCGGGGCCACTGCCCAGCAGCTGGATGCCGAGCTCGGCTGCTCGCGCGAATCCGGCGACGGTCGCCACCCGGCTGCGATCGCGCACGAGCGCCACCGAGGCGTCGAGAGCCTCGTCGGAGCCGACCGTGTCGAGTGCGGCATCCGCGCCGTCCGGAAGCAGCGCGCGCAGGCGATCCTCCAAGCCCGGGCCGTACAGCACCGGGACGGCGCCGAATGCGCGCAATGCTTCTTCGCGACCGGCGCTGACCGTGCCGATGACCTCGGCGCCGCGCAGCCGCGCGAGTTGCACCGCGGCCGAGCCCACTGCCCCGCTCGCCCCGTGGACGATCACTCGATCACCCTCGCCGACAGCGGCGGCCTCCACGAGGTGAAAGGCGGTCACCGCGGCGAGAAGCAGCCCGGCGGCCTGAGACCAACCCAGACTCGCTGGCTTCGGCAGCACCGACCCCGCCTTCGCAACGACCTCTGCGGCGAATCCGCCCGAGACGGGATAGCCGACCACCTCGTCTCCGACCGCGATCTGGCCGGCCGGGCCGACGGCATCCTGAGCAACCTCGATGACCACGCCGCTCACCTCCGAGCCGAGGCGCAACGGCAGCGACTTCTCACTGCGGCCGAACTCGCCGCGCAGTCGCTTGAGATCGGCCGGGTTGATCGCCGCGGCTCGAACTGCGACACGCACCTGCCCGGGTTCGAGGGGCACCGCCGGGAGGTCCTCGATATCAAGTTCGGAGATGTCGCCGTACTGCCGGGCGATCACGGTGCGCGTCATGCTCCCATCTTGCCCAGTTCCGGTGTTCGTGGCGGCGGTTGTCTGCGAGAACCTGTCCCCTCGAACGCGGCCGCATACTCGAGCAGGACGTTGTCGTCGTATGCGCGCCCGGCGAATGTCAGACCCACCGGCATCCCGGTATCGCGCATCAGCCCCATTGGCACCGTGACGGTGGGGATGCCCAGGTGACGCACCGCCAGGTTGCCGTTGGCGACCCACACGCCAT
>JBDUBG010000426.1:0-3624 GCA_040004215.1 Pseudolysinimonas sp.
TGCGCATCATCGCGCTCGACAGCTCGGTTCCTGGCTACCACCACGGCGAGCTGACAGACGCGCAGCTGTCGTGGCTCGAGGAGGTGCTCGCGATTCCCGCGGCCCACGGCACGCTGCTTGCGCTGCATCATCCGCCGCTCCCGTCGCCGATCGAAATCATGGCCATCATCGAGCTGCAGCAGCAGCAGAAGCTGGCCGAGGTAATCCGGGGAACGGATTTGCGCGGCATCCTCGCGGGGCATCTTCACTATTCGACCCACGGCACCTTTGCTGGCGTGCCGGTCTCGGTCGCGTCGGCCACCTGCTACACGATCGACACCAGCGCACCCGCAGACACCCTGCTCGGCGTTGACGGAGGGCAGTCGCTCAACCTGGTCAACCTGTACACCGACAACGTGGTCCACTCGATCGTGCCGATCGGCGACTTCACCCAGGTTGCCGGATTCTCTGGCGTGTTTCTCGACCAGCTCGCGGCGATGACACCAGACGAGCGCCGCGAGGCCTTCTCGAGCAAGACCTCGACGTTCAGCGTGGACGACGCCAAGAACTCGGGCGGCTCGTAGGCACGCGGCTTGTCGGCAAGCGCCTTGTCGCGCTCGCGGGTCGCAACCCGCCCGAGACCGCGCGAGGGGCGACCATTGCCGCATGGAGTTGCGCGCCGCGATCGACGCCTTCGCCCGTCACCTGACGGTCGATCGCGGCTTCAGCGAGCACACCGTTCGCGCCTACCGCGGCGACCTGAGCGACCTGGCCGAGTTCGTCGAGAAGCGGGCGCTCGCAGCATCCGACGCTCAGGATGCCGTCGACGTGCGCGAACTCGACCTCGAGACGCTGCGTGACTGGCTCTGGCAGGGCAGCAACGCGGGGTTGGCAAAGTCGAGCCTCTCGCGCCATTCGGCATCGGTCCGCGGTTTCACTCGCTGGTTGGTGACGACCGGTGAGGTCTCGGTGGATGCCGCGGCTCGGCTGAAGGCGCCGCGCCCTGAGCAGCACCTGCCGCGGGTGCTCACCCGTGGGCAGATGACCGGCATCTTCGAGGGCCTGTCGGCCCGGTCGGACGGAGGCGACGCCATTGCCCTCCGCGACCTGGCCATCATCGAGCTGCTCTACGCGTCGGCGATGCGCGTCAGCGAGCTCACCGGCCTGCGTGTCGGCGAGGTCGATCGTTCGCAGCTGACGGCACGGGTGCTCGGCAAGGGCGGCAAGGAGCGGGTGGTTCCCTTCGGAGTGCCGGCTGCCCACGCGCTCGACCGCTACCTGGCCGAGGCGCGCCCCGGCCTGCTCAGCGCCACGGCACCCGACCCCGGCGTCCTGTTTCTCAACTCGCGCGGCGCGGCAATGAACACGCGGTCGGTCTACGAGCTCGTCGCCGGATTGCTGAACGAGCTGCCGGGCAGCGGCCCGTCCGGTCCGCACGCCTTGCGGCACACGGCCGCCACTCATCTGCTCGACGGGGGAGCCGATCTGCGCGCTGTCCAAGAGATCCTCGGACACGCCAGCCTCTCGACCACCCAGATCTACACGCACGTCTCGGCCGAGCGGCTGAAGCAGAGCTACGCGGCCGCTCACCCCAGAGCGTGACGCTGTTCACCCCAGCGGATACAGCACCGACCAGCCCACCCCGCCCAGAAACAGCAGTGGATTGACGTAGTCGCCGTCGACCCGCGCGCCAAGGTGCAGGCAGGCCGAGGCGCAGTGCCCAGGCAGCAGAGTGCCGATCATCTGCCCGCGTGTAACGCGCTCGCCTGCGACCAGCGTGGTCTGCACCGGCTCGAAGCTCGACAGCACCCCCTTGGCGTGCTCGAGCGAGAGCACCGGGCGGTCGACGACGAAGCCCGCAAAATGTACGAAGCCGTCGGCCGGGGCGAGAACGGCGGCTCCGGCGGGAGCCCGGATATCGATGCCCCGGTGGCCAGCGGCATAGGGCCCGGCTGGCGCGACGTACGGCCGCGCGACAGCGTGGGAGCCCGCGACCGGCCAGCTCCATCTTCCGAGTTCTGCCACGGGTGGGTTGGCCGCCGCAGAGGCGGGGGAGCCGCCCACCCCGCCGCCGACGAGCAGGGCGAGTGCGAGCATCCTGAACCACATGGCAGCAGGCTTGCCGAGTGCATCGCGATCCGGGCCGACGGACGATCACCGGTGCACAACTCCAGAGCCGCCAGCCCGGGAAGGAACCCGGCTCAACTGCTACACTCGACACCGCACTCCGCTTCGGCGGGGTGACTACGCGTGCCCACGTGAGCGGTCCGAGCAATCGAACCGACGCGGCACCGGCCTCCACCTCCTTCAGTCACCACACGAAAGTGTGCAAGTGGATGTGCGCCCGGGCACCAGGCGTCGCCGACCATCCGGTCGAGCGGCGAAGAACTGAGATCAACCAATTGGCAGACGAAACCGCCTGCCCAGAAAGAGGAAACGACCATGGCCGTCGTCACCATTCGCCAGCTGCTCGACAGCGGCGTCCACTTCGGACACCAGACCCGCCGCTGGAACCCGAAGATGAAGCGCTTCATCCTGACCGAGCGTTCGGGCAGCCACATCATCGACCTGCAGCAGTCGCTGAAGCACATCGACACCACGTACGACTACGTCAAGGAGACGGTCGCTCACGGCGGCACCATCCTCTTCGTCGGCACCAAGAAGCAGGCGCAGGAAGCGATCCAGGAGCAGGCGACGCGCGTCGGCCAGCCCTTCGTCAACCAGCGTTGGCTCGGCGGTCTGCTCACCAACTTCCAGACGGTCTCGAAGCGCCTCGCGCGCATGAAAGAGCTGGAAGACATCGACTTCGACGACACCACGAAGGGCTTCACCAAGAAGGAGCTCCTCATCCAGAAGCGTGAGCTCGTCAAGCTCCACAAGACGCTGGGTGGTATCCGCAACCTCACCAAGACTCCGTCGGCCATCTGGGTCGTTGACGCTAAGCGCGAGCACCTCGCGGTCAACGAGGCGACCAAGCTCGGCATCCCGGTGATCGGCATCCTCGACACCAATGCAGACCCCGACGAGCTTCAGTACCCGATCCCGGGCAACGACGACGCGATCCGCTCGGTGGGCTTGCTCACCCGCATCATCGCGGATGCCGTGGCCGAGGGCCTCATCCAGCGTCACCAGAAGTCCGAAGAGGCCGGCAACGTCAGCGCCGTCGAGCCGCTCGCCGACTGGGAGCGCGAGCTTCTCGAAGCCAGCGAGACCCCGCAGAGCACCGCGGAGCGCATCGAAGCTGTCGACCAGACCGACGCGACTCCGGCCGAGAAGGCTGCTGACATCGCCGAGATCATCGCCGCCCAGGTGCCCACCGAGGAGAACGACGCGGATGCCGCGGCGCTCGCCGAGGCCACCGCTCAGGTCGACCCGACAGTTGTGATCCACCACCACCCGGAAACCGACGCCGAGACCGAGGCCCGCATTGAGGCCGAAGAGGTCGTCCCGACGGTCCCGACCGACGAGGCACCTGCTGCCCCCGAGGCACCTGCTGCCCCCGAGGCACCTGCTGCCGACGAGGCTGCTCCCGAAGCTCCAGTAGCCGAGGAGGCTGCTGCCGCCAAGAAGCCGGCCGCTGCCAAGAAGCCTGCTGCCGCCAAGAAGCCGGCCGCCGAGCCGGCCGCCGAATAATTCTTTCCACTT
>JBDUBG010000374.1:0-3607 GCA_040004215.1 Pseudolysinimonas sp.
GCCTCCTCGACCGTGCCGGCCCGCGCGGCAAAATGCTGCACCCATGCGCCGAGGTGATCGGAACTCGTTGCGTACGGTCCAGCGAGCAGGATGCGGGGTGCCGGCGCGCACAGCGGAAGAAGATCGCCGTCGTTCTTGAGCAGCACGGCGCAGCGTTCAGCGGAGGTTCGCGCTGCTGAGCGGGTCGCCACGGTGGGCGCGAGCACCTCGGCCTCGGGAACCACGAACGGGTCGTCGAACAGACCGAGGGCGACCTTGAGCCGCAGCACTCGCAGGACGGCGTCGTCGATCACATCGTCGTCCACTGCCGCTGCACCGTCGAACGGGCCGTTCGGACCCACGACGTGCCCACCCATCTCGATGTCGACACCTGCACTCAGCGCGAGGCGCACCGCATCCTGCTCGTCGCGTGCGACGCCGTGGACGGCCAGTTCCACGACGCCTTCGGCATCGCCGACTACGACACCATCGAACCCCCACTCCTGCTTCAGCACGCCGCGCAGGAGTCGTTCGTTGCCGTGCATCGGCACGCCCGACAGCGTGTTGAACGACGCCATGACAGACGCGACACCGGCATCGACCAGAGCGCGGAATGGGGGGAGGTACACATTCCGCAGTCGGTGCTCGGACATGTCGACGGTGTTGTAGTCTCGGCCACCTTCGGCGGCGCCGTAGCCGACGAAGTGCTTGGCGGTCGCCGCGATCGACGTCGGAGCGGCGAGGTCGTGGCCCTGGTATCCGCGAACCTTCGCCGCGCCGAATGCAGCCACGACGACGGGGTCCTCGCCAAAACTCTCGGCGATTCGGCCCCAGCGGGGGTCCCGAGCCACGTCGACCATGGGAGAGAAGGTCCAGTTCACTCCGCCGGACGCGGCCTCGGCGGCTGTGATCGCCGCATCCTACGCGGCGACAGCAGGATCGAAGCTGGCCGCCTGCGCCAGCGGGATGGGGAACGTGGTGCGCTGGCTGTGGATGACGTCGAGGCAGATGAGCAGTGGGATGCCGTGGGGACTGTCCTCGCGGGCTCGGCGTTGCAGCTCGTTCGTGTCCGCCGCGTTCGCCGGCCAGAACAGTGCGCCGATCCCACGCTGCGCAAGCGCTTTCGCCTCCTCGAGGTCGCGCCTCCAGACAACCTGAAGCTGGTCGAGCTTGTCGCGGCGGGTCATTCGGGCAAGCAGTGCGTCGAGGTCGATCGGCATGGGGGTCCCTCCGGAACTGGAGTGTCGTAATAGATGGTCGGCGCGGTTCAGCGGGCGGGTCCGTCAGGCGTCGGAACGGCTCCGAGGTCGGTCGCGAGTTCGGGTGCCTCGACTGGCGTATGCGTCGGTAAGCGCTGCTGGCGCACGAAGAACAGCAGCACGCCCGCCGCGAGCATCATCGGCACGAGTCCCAGGTACACCGGAATCAGGGCGTCGTGATAGGCCACCGCCACCTGATTCTTCACTGCCGCCGCCGCGCCCACCAGGTCGCGAGGGGTCAGGGTGCGCGGATCCAGCCCTGCCAGCTGGGACTGGACGAGACTCTCCGCCAGACGTGCGCCGAAGAGCCCACCGATGACAGAGGCACCGAGGGAGGCGCCGATCTCTTTGAAGAATGCGAACGCGGCCGTGGCCGTGCCGACCTCGCTCGGGAATGCGTTCTGCGCGGTCAGCACCAGGGACTGCCCGCCAAGGCCCATGCCGACGCCCATCCCGTAGAGGATGATGCCGATCTCCCAGAGCGGCGAGCTCAGCGTCACTGAAGTCAGTGCGAACAGGCAGACGGCCACGACCGCGGCTCCTGCGATCGGCATCCACCGGTAGCGGCCCGTTCGGCTGATGAGCGACCCGCCCCCGAACGACGAGGTCATAATGCCGGCGACCATCGGAATCATCATCAGGCCGGCCTCGGTGGCGCTGAGCTGCTCGGCCATCTGCAGGTAGGTCGGGAGGTAGCCGACCACGCCCGACATCGCCAACGCGAAGCAGAGCCCGCCGATGGTTGCTAGCACGAAGTCGCGGTGGGTGAGCAGTCGGGGAGGCAGGATCGGCTGCGCGGAGCGGCGCTCCACGACGAGTATCGATACGGTGGCGAGCGCGAGTACGCCGATCAGCGCGAGATTCACCGGCGCGAGCCACTGATCCGGCGGCGTGGATGTGAGCAGCACGAGCGCGGTCACCGCGGCGGACATGAACACGATGCCGCCCACATCGATCCGCGGCCGTGCTGGGCGGGGGACGGGATGAAGCAACGCGACGGCCGCCAAGATCGCGAAGGCGGCGACTGGCACGTTGATCCAGAAGAGCCACCGCCACCCGATTCCGTTAGTGAACCAGCCGCCGAGCAGTGGACCGATGACGGACGCGATCGCGAACATGCTGCCGGTTACCGCCATGGCTCGGCCGCGCTCGCGCGGAGGCACCACGTCGGCGATGATCGCTTGCACGAGCACCATCAGTCCGCCGCCGCCGAGACCCTGTACCGCGCGCGCGACGATCAGCGCGGTCATCGACGTCGAGAGGCCGCCGAGCACGCTGCCGCAAAGAAAAAGGCTCAACGCCGCGACGAACAGCCATTTGCGGCCGATCAGATCGCCGAGCTTGCCGTATACCGGCATGACGATCGTGGAGGTGAGCAAGTAGGCCGTGGTTACCCAAGCGAGGTGAGTAGCGCCGTGCAGCTCGCCGACGATCGTGGGGAGGGCGGTACTGAACACCATCGTGTCGAGGGCCGCCAGCAGGATTCCCGCTGTGAGCGCTGCCATGACCAGCCGGATCGAGCGGGCGTCGCCGTATTGTGCGATCCCTGTCCCGTCGGCGGTCATTGGGCGGCCGAGACGCCGCGGAGAACCAGTAGCGCTCGTTCAACCAGCTCGTCGAATGGGATGGCGGGCTCGATTCGAAGTTGCCCGATCATCCAGTGCATGAGGGCATGACTGAGTGCGACGACCATGTGCGCGGCATTCGCAGCCTCGGGGGCCCCGTCGCGGAGGAGCCGCTCGATCGCCGCTCGTTCGACCTGCGCGCTGGCGTCCTCGAGCCGTCCGTGATGGGCGGAACGAAGCGCAGGCGTGCGTTCCGTCAGGTCGATACGCTGAAGCAGCATTGCGCGCCCTGAAGGCGTTTGCGGCCAGTCCGCGACAAGCATCAGCATCAGTTCGGCCAGCAGATCGCCGGTGCCGCTCGCGAAGGCAGCAAGCCGTGCATCGTCGAGCGGGCGGGGAGCGGGTCCGAGCACTGCGGTGTGTTTGGAGCCGAAGTAGTTGAAGAAGGTGCTCGGCGCGATCAGCGCGCGATCACAGATCATCTCGACGGTCACGGCGTCATATCCGTGAGCCGCAGCGAGGTCGAGGGCGATGCGTTCCACGGCTGCCCGACGACGTTCACGGATGGACGGGTGCTCGATCGCGTTCACAACAGTCACATATCGAGTCTATCCATATTTGGAGTCTCTCCAAGTCACCTTGCTCCCGTAATCGAGCCGGACATGGGCCGTGCGGCGGTACCCGGTCCCCGACTGCCGGGCGGTTCCGGACAGGATTTTCAGAACGATGAAGGTGTTGGGTCCGTATTTTCTGGCCAGGTCTCAGAGTGACGATCGCTGTAGCGCCGGTCGGCAGCATCCCCCC